>QHZX01000343.1:12676-18152 GCA_003224835.1 Acidobacteriota bacterium
GTGTCATTCGAGCAGGCAGCGTTCGTAGAGCCGGTGAACACCTGCATGAAAGGAATTGAGCGCCTGGCCTTGAAACCGGGCGAGACCGTCCTGGTAATCGGTCAGGGACCCATCGGTATCATATTGAGCGTATTGGCCCAACGTGCTGGGGCTAGGGTAATTACTTCCGATTTACACGAGCAAAGGCTTACAATATCAAAAGGTTTCGGACTCGAAAAAGCAGTTAACAGTACATCTGCTGATGTGGTTGGCGAGGCGCGCAGCCGTAGCGAAGGCCGCGGTGTGGATGCTGCCATTTTGGCGGTTGGGAGCAACAGCCTGATCCGCACAGCCATGGATGCGGTGCGTCCTGGTGGGCGGGTTTTACTGTTTGCCCAAACCCAGCATGGGGAGGCGGTTTTCGACCCGGCAGCGGTATGCGTAGATGAGAAGACGCTGATCGGTTCTTACAGCGCTTCGGTGGACTTGCAGGCAGAGTCGGTGCGTTTCGTAATGGGTCAGGAAATGGCGTTGGAAAAGCTGATCAGCCATCGTTTCCCGCTTTCGAAGGCGGTAGAGGCCTTGGCGCTTGCAGCCCAGCCACAGCCGGATTCGATGAAGATCGTTATTCAGCCGGGAGTTGAGAGGCAGAAGTGAACGGAAAGATGACAGCCGCCGTCCTCTATGGCAAAGAGGACGTAAAAATTGAGAAAGTACCGATTCCTCGCCTGGAGCAGGGTGAAGTTCTCGTCAAAGTGCAGGTGGCTCTTACCTGTGGTACCGACCTCAAGGTTTACCAGCGCGGCTATCATGCCCGCATGATTGTTCCCCCGGCGCTGTTCGGACACGAGTCCGCTGGCGTGATTGAGGAAGTTGGCCCCGGCGTTCGCGGCTTCAAAAAAGGCATGCGGGTTGTTGCGCTGAATTCAGCGCCCTGCCAGACGTGCTTCTACTGCTCCCGCCATCAGGAAAATTTGTGTGAGGACCTGCTTTTCAATAACGGTGCTTACGCGGAATACATTCGCGTTCCCCGCCGCATAGTTGACCTCAATATGCTGGCCATTCCGTCTCATGTGAGCTTTGAAGAAGCAGCAATGGTTGAGCCGCTGGCCTGTGTTCTCCGCGGACTGCACGAAACCAGCGTCGAAATCGGTGACACGGTCGCGGTGATAGGTGCGGGTCCAATCGGATTAATGTTTGTGCACGTGGCGCAAGCCATGGGGTGCAATGTGATCGCCGTCGTAAAACGCGAATCGCAAATCGAAGCCGCCCAAAAAATGGGTGCGCATGACGTTGTCCACCTGGGTGGAGTCAAAGATCCAGTTGATGCGGTCCGCGTGCTCTCGCCGGCGGGTCGTGGCGCGGATGTCGTGATTGAGGCGGTAGGACGCCCCGAGGCCTGGATTTGGGCAACAGAAATGGTCCGCAAGGGGGGAACCGTCAATTTCTTCGGCGGATGCGCAAAAGGCGCTAAGGTCGAACTGGACACAAACCGGCTGCACTATTCAGAGGTCACTCTGAAAGCTACCTTCCATCACACGCCAGACGCCGTACGCAAGGCCTTTGCTCTGATCGCCGAAAAGAAAATTCGTCCGACTGACTACATCACTGGCGAGGCGCCGCTCTCCCGTCTGCAGGAGGTCCTGCAGCATATGATGAATCGAAATGGGGACATAAAGACGGCGATCATCCCCGGCCAGTGAAGTAATTGAGTAACTTCGTAATTGTGTAATTTGGTAATTTGCGAACGATATCTGGGCGCTGATTGAGTTGTTTTGTCCTGAGGTGTTCAAGTACCAAATTACAAAATTTCCCAATTACTCAATGAGTGTTTCTTCCCCAATCTGGTCGCACGTTCCTGCAGAGTATGCGATTCCATCGCAGCCTCCTTCCATGCAGGATGCGTACGCGTATTGCGAACGCCTGGCGCGCTCCCATTACGAGAACTTTTCGGTGGCCACTTGGTTCTTGCCTAAGCGCCTCCGCCAGCATTTTTACAATGTCTATGCCTACTGCCGGATATCCGATGACCTCGGCGATGAGACCGGCAATCGCGAGGCTTCTCTACAATTGCTTGACGAATGGGAATCTGAACTAAACGCATGCTACGCCGGCCAGCCCCGGCATCCCGTGTTTGTGGCCTTGGCTGGAACCGTCCGCGAGTTCGATATCCCGAAACAAACCTTCGCAGATCTGCTCACCGCCTTTCGCCAAGACCAGAAAATCACTCGCTACGAAACCTTCAATGACCTGCTTGACTATTGCCACTATTCTGCGAACCCGGTCGGACATTTGGTGCTCTATCTTTGTGGCTATCGCGATTCCGATCGCCAGCAGCTTTCTGATTACACCTGCACCGCATTGCAACTCGCCAACTTCTGGCAGGACGTGAGCGCAGATTACGAAAAAGGCCGGATTTATCTTCCACTTGAGGACCTCCGGAGATACGGCGTCAGTGAACAAGACATTGCCTCGAAAAACAATAACGCAGGATTTCTGGAAATGATGCGCTTCGAAGTGCAGCGGGCCCGTGAATGGTTTCACCGAGGATTTCCACTGGCCAGCCAAGTGAGCCGCGAACTCGCGATTGATATCGAGCTTTTCAGCCGCGGTGGCCAGCAGATCCTGAATGCTATCGAACGCCAAGGATACGCCGTGCTGGGCCGGCGGCCAGTTATCTCTAAGTCACGCAAACTCGCTCTGGTAGCCAGAGCGGCCCTAAATAAGTTCGTATGAGCAGCGTGGCCCAATTTCCGACGCCTTTCATGCCGACCGAGTCGCAGCTCCACATGGCTTACTCGGTATGCCGCGGAATCACGCGTGCGCAGGCGAAAAATTTTTATTACGGTTTTCTTGTCCTTCCCAAGCGCAAACGTCAGGCCCTAAGCGCGGTTTATGCGTTTATGCGGCGCTGCGACGATATTGCTGATGATCCAGCGCTCTCGGCACCTGACCGCAAACAGAAACTCGATGCCTGGATTGACGCATTTCACGCTGCTGAAGCCAGCCATCCCACAGACGATCCGGTGCTTCTGGCGGTTGTGGATGCGCAACGCAGATTCGGTATTCCGGTCGGCTTGCTCGACCAACTCGCGTTTGGCACGGCGATGGATGTGGAAGAAGGCAATCAGGACCAGAATTATCCTCGCCATCCGATTCAATACCGCAATTTTCAGGAGCTGGAACGCTATTGCTACAACGTGGCTTCTGTGGTCGGCTTGGTATGCATCCACGTCTTTGGTTACAAAGACCCCTCGGCCGAACCGCTGGCCGAACGCCTTGGCCTCGCATTTCAGCTGACTAACATTATTCGCGACGTGAAGGAAGACGCATTGCTAGGGCGAGTTTACCTGCCGCAGGATGATTTGGCGCGCTTCGGAATCCCGGCTGCCGACCTGGAAACGATGACCGATCCAGGCCGATTGCGTCCGCTGCTCGAGTTCGAAGCGCAGCGCGCATTTGAAAATTACCATGCCGGCGATGATCTTCTGCATCTGATCTCGGAAGACAGCCAGCCTGCGCTCTGGGTGTTAATAAATATCTATCGCGGCTTGCTGCAGAAAATTGTCCGCCTCAATTACGACGTCTTCACCCGGAAAGTTAGTCTCACGCTCCCCGAGAAGCTCAGCATTTTCGGAAGAGGCTTCTTGAAGCGAATGCTCTAATGTCTTCCGTACATTCCACGCCATCCAAATCTAGCAGTGCTGTGCAGGACCGCGCTCCCACGGTTGCGATCGTCGGCGGTGGGCTTGCTGGGCTTGGCGCCGCGTGTGCGCTTTCCGAAAGCGGCTTTCGCGTGAGCCTATTCGAGCGGCGTCCTTATCTGGGCGGTCGTGCTTCTTCCTATGAACATCTCGGCACGGGCGAGGTGGTGGACAATTGCCAGCACGTGCTCTTCGGACTGTGCACGAACCTGATCGAGTTCTACAAGCGAATCGGGATCGAAGAGAAAATCCGCTGGTTCGATCGCATGACCTTTATCGAGCCGGGTGGGAGACGGTCAGTACTGAAACCGAGTTTTTTGCCAGCCCCGCTTCAGTTGACGCCTTCATTTCTAGGATTCAAGTTCCTGAACGCGTGGGACAAGATCGTGCTCTCCAGAGCTCTAGCTGTGCTAATCACTAGCCAAGCGAAAGATGACGGAACTTCGTTTCAGGAATGGCTACATCGGCACCGTCAAACTCATAATGCTATCGAGCGCTTCTGGAAACCAATTCTGGTCAGTGCATTAAGTGAGGACATGGACCGCATAGCGGTGCCATACGCGGCACAAGTAAACGCGGCAAGAGATCACATAACAGCTCACGGCGGGACGGTCCGGCTGCGTAACAGTGTTCAAGCATTTCGTCCGACGAAAAACGGAGCGCGGCTCAAATTGCAAGATTCAGAGGAAGATTTTGATTATGCAGTGCTGGCCGTACCATTCGACTCACTCGCAAAGCTTCTTCCCGATTCCGCTGAATCTGGGAAGCTTCGTGAAAAGCTGTCGCACTTCGAAACTTCTCCGATTACCGGTGTCCACCTCTGGTTCGATCGTCAGATTACCGATCTGCCGCATGCCGTGCTTCTCGACCGCACCATTCAATGGATGTTCCACAAATCGATGTTGCTCGAGAAGGCTTCAGGTCCAGTTTTAAAATCCAGCGAAAATGGATCGGGAGAAATCGAACCGCGACCCAGTTACGTCGAGTTGGTCATCAGCTCATCGAAGTCTCTGGTCGAAAAATCGCGTCAGGAAATCATCGATCTCGCATTGAGCGAAGTGCACGAATTTTTTCCCGGAGCTCGCGACGCCCACTTGGTTAAAGCCACCGTCATTAAAGAGGTGAATGCCACCTTCTCGCCGATGCCAGGAATTGACGCTTACCGTCCGCAATCACAAAGCGCGTGGCCGCACATTTTTCTCGCAGGGGACTGGACGGCGACGGGTTGGCCCGCGACCATGGAGGGCGCGGTCAGAAGCGGGTACATTGCAGCGGCAGAAATTTCGAAGAGGGCTGGCGCAGCCCGTAGCTTTATCGCGCCCGACTTGCCCAGCGCTGGCCTCATGCGAATATTTGGTTGCACTGGCTAGCTTGCGCCCAGTGCTTTGTATTGCTGCTCGCTAAGCGGCACCACGCTCAGCCGTCCTTGCCGCACTAATGGCGAATCCGCGAACAGCTTATTAGATTTGATTTCGGCGAGCGTAACAGGTTTTGGCAGCGGCTTGCCGGCCTTGATTTTTACCTGCGGGTTCTTGGGATCAGACGCATCTACCGAGAGCACCGCTGCTGTTCCTACTGCGCTCTTAACATCTCCGGTTTCGTAGATGATAAGCTGGTCGCCTGTTTTCATCCCGCGAAGGTTTTTCAGGGCCACCGGATTCGACACGCCATCCCAGATTGTGGCCCCTTCACCTTGAAGACGCTGGAACGAATATTCAGACGGCTCGGTTTTGAGCAGGTAGCGCATTAGATTTACTGCGGCGGCTTCTGATCTTTCTGGTCACCGGGGTGTT
>QHZX01000149.1:0-3583 GCA_003224835.1 Acidobacteriota bacterium
TTGTGCGCTACCGGAATTATCGTTGCGCTCTGGCGGTTCTTTCTTCTGGCCTTGCTCTTGTTCGTTGCTGGAACTGAGATTCGCGTCCGCATCGAGGAGAAACTGCTGGCTTCACGCTTCGGCGAACAATTTCAGGCATACAGGCGCAGCGTTCCCGCCTATCTTCCGTTCCTGTAATCGATGAGAATTCTCACCAGTTCGTTACCTCGGCCACAGCCATCCAAAAACGCCAGCTGTTAACAGACCGTAAATCAGCCCGTCCAGCACATGTTTCAGAGTTACACCCCAGGTCTCGCCTCGCCAGATCGCGTTCTGCAATTGCGCGAGTGAGTAACCGATAAAAGCTACGGTCCCAGCTATCCGGAACACTTCCAAATATTCGGTGCCTGGCATGCGCATGCGCCCCGTGAGATAGGCAGTGAAAATACTGACCACTACACAATAGAGGAACCACTGGCCGAGAAATTTCCCCATCTTTGGCGCGCCGCTTGGCATTATCACCAGCAAGCCCACGGGCCCGCGTTTAAATCTCTCAATCGTTTCAGGCGACTTCATCTCTTTCTGCGTGCAGAAAGGGAAACGATATTCGCGGCCCGACGTTACTCCGACCGCGCGTAAGGTATCGAGAACTTTCGCTTCATCCGGCAGTTTGCGATAGTCGCTCTTGTGGATGGGAAGCATCATGTGAATGATCGAGCTGGCCACAAAGACAATTACTGCCGAAAGTAGGATCGGTAACCACAACGCGTGAATCGGAACCATATTTCTCCTTGTAAAAGAGACCGCGAGGGACGGATTTCAAACGGCCAAGCCTACGCGATGCGACGCGGGGTGGTCAACCGGAATCTGACGATCCAACTAGCGTTGCTCTTGCAAACGCCGCTTGGCCCATATCGCCACTTCGGAAATCAGTGGATCGGGATCTTCAGAGGCGCGCTCGACAATTGGTATATGGCTGCGGTTGCCACTGTTGCCGATTGCAATCAGCGCGTTTCTGCGGATGCCGGAGTGTTTGGCGCGTTTTACAGGCGAGCTTCGGAACTTCTCGCGAAATTCTTCTTCCGAGATTTCTGCCAGCCACCCCAACACCGGATTGACGAGTCCTTCGCGAGGTTCAAACTCCGGCTTATCGGTTGACGGCGCTTTTCGGTTCCACGGGCAGACATCTTGGCAAATGTCGCAGCCGAATACCTGGTGTCCCATACCCGCCCGCAGTTCTTCCGGAATCGTACCCCGCTTCTCGATGGTCAAATACGAAATGCATTTGTTCGAATCGAGCTCATAGGGTGAGCCTAGGGCCTGCGTCGGGCAAGCATCGATGCATCTGGTACAGGTTCCGCAGCGGTCGGCCGCAGGAAGGTCAGGTGTCAACTCCAAGGATGTGACAATCACGCCCAAAAACAGCCACGACCCGACCTTCTGATTGATGAGGCAAGTGTTCTTTCCCAACCATCCCACTCCCGCATATTTCGCGTATACGCGCTCAATCACAGGGCCGGTATCAACGTAGGAGCGAGTTTGGATGGATGTCTCATTGCCAACTAATTCCTTCAACTTCGCTTCCAGTTCGCGCACGCGGCGCAGAACCGAATCGTGATAATCT
The DNA here is from genome assembly GCA_003224835.1 of Acidobacteriota bacterium. Classification (GTDB taxonomy): domain Bacteria; phylum Acidobacteriota; class Terriglobia; order Terriglobales; family Acidobacteriaceae; genus Gp1-AA145. Next base: position 1,604 of record QHZX01000149.1, read on the forward strand.
TCGCGGCTCCAGGCATAACGCGAAATCCAGCCGCGGTTCGGATCATTGACCTGAGTTGAGTGAGGATGGGCCGTGTTGTAGTTGATTGCGCATACCACGACGCTCTGCGCCCAGGGAAACACCGAGCGTAATGAAGCCCGTCGCAGTTCCCCCGCGTCGTTTCGTGATTCAAGATATTTCATCTCGCCGGCACGGCCAGCGGCAATCCACTGTGGAAAGTAGGCCAACTCTTCGAACTCTCCAACTGAAGCAATCCCCGACAGATCGAAGCCGCAGTCCGTCGCCGCTTTCTTGACGAGAGCGGAAAATTTGCCGTTGGGATTCATGCCTCTATTATCGCGCGAGTAACGCGGAGGCAGCGTAAGTTAAAGCTGGAAAAGGAGATCAGCAGGAGAACCCAGCGAAATCAGACGCCTAGTTTTTTTACTTCTTCGTTATAGTACTTGCGATAGAGGATGTCCCATTCCTGGCTGCCCTCCAGAATGGTGCGTTTCTGACTTTCAATTTTCTGCCGGGCAGATTTGTCGATCCGTTCTTCCTGGTTTAGCAAGTCTTCGAGAATCTTTCGAACTTCCAGGCGGATGGTGTTGCGGTCCTCGACGAAATCCACTTCATCGAGAGAGGCGAGGGCGTCGGTCACAACGTGGGCGACTTTGTTGGCTTTGTCGCGGTTGACCCTCATAGCACCGCCTTATACTTCCGAACCAGCTCGTTTTTAACTTTGCGGAACATTTCCTGATAGTCCGCACCACTGTTGCGCATCTCGTCCGAATAAGCTTCGAGGATGACGCGCACTTCATCGTTGATCCGGTCCTCGAGACCGAATTCATCCAACATAGCGGCATGGACTTTCTCTGTAACCGCCTGTGGGTTCTTGGTTTCGATGAATTCGGAAGCAACCAGTCTCTTAGTGGTTTCGCGGGCCAAGTAGCCCACATATTCTTTCGAGAGCAGCATGTGTGATTAGAAGTTGTATGTTGAATTTTTAGTTTAGCACAGGAAAACGGCGATCAGCCTTTAGCTCTCAGTAGTGCTCGACCTGCTCGCGAACATCGGACCGCCGTCGGCAAATTGAGATTGCTCATAACCAAATCTTGGTACGAATCGTCGTGTTTTGGACGGGACTTCCAGATGCCTGATAGCTGACGGCTGGCGGCCGACTGGCATACAATGCTCGAATAGCGATGCCTGATTTGCCGGACAATCTCGCGACCCTTAAGGATGACATGGTGGCTTTTATCGAGGGCCACGGGATGCGCCGCTTTCCCGGCTATGTTGATCACGAAGAAGTTCAGGCCGTGATGTGGAAGGCGGGGGAAGACGCAATCGAAGGATGGAAGGACTTTGTGGAACTCGCCAAGTCCGCGGGCTCGCCATTCCTGACCATGGATTCATGGACGTTGGAAAAGGAGGAGCTGGATTCGATGATCCAGCGGTTGAGCAGCGCCGAATTTTCCAGCGATGAAGATCTCGAAGACGCCCGATGGCTCCGTACATACCTGGGTAAAACCGGATTCGTGCAACTCGGATTCGCCTTTCAGGGTGTCATGATGATGTACGAGGTCTCGACTGAATGGTATGACCATTATCAACGGTTGGTAGAAGTCTCCGAGGACTTCGGTGGCATCGCTATCGACGGTTCCGGCACCGACGAAGAGCCATAACCCTTGCGTTGGAATCTCAGAGAAGTTGACCCACCGGCGGTGCGCGTTCTATCTGAATCCATTTCATCTCTTGATCTTTTCCGGAAATCCCCAAGCGCCAGCGCCATCATTGCAAAGCTGCTTCTTCTTCGCGGCATAGACACACCTGACGCTGCAGCAACCTTCCTCTCTCCAGCTCTCGACCAGCTTCATTCACCTTTATTAATGACCGGAATGAAAGCGGCAGTTGACCGAATCGAAGCTGCTATTGAACGCAAAGAGGGAATTCTTGTTTACGGTGATTATGACGTCGATGGCACCACTGCGATCGTGATCC
>QHZX01000149.1:3815-9436 GCA_003224835.1 Acidobacteriota bacterium
GCATAGCCTTCAAACTCGCGCAGGCTTTATTAGCAAGACGCCTTACACACCGCGACCAGGCCCAATTATTGCTTTCGTTCATGAAGATTGCTGCCATTGCAACCATCGCCGATTCAGTTCCGTTGCACGGAGAGAACCGGGTCATCGCCAGCCTCGGATTAAACGCGCTGCGCTCGACAGTGAATCCCGGGTTAAAAGCATTGCTCGAACTGGCACATCTCGACGGCAGACCGCTGACTTCGGAGGAAGTCGCGTTTCGAATCGCGCCCAGAATCAATGCTGCAGGGCGAATGGATATCGCGGCGGACGTGATCGACCTGTTCACCTTGAAAGATCCAACTCGAGCGCGGGAAGTAGCGGCGCGTCTCGACAAACTAAACGGTGATCGGCAGGAGGAGGAGCGTCGCATCGTGGATGCGATCGAGAAACGCATAACCGAAGACTCTGCGCTGCGGGATTCCTTTTGCATGGTGATTGACGGCGAGGGATGGCATAGAGGCGTTATTGGAATTACGGCAACGCGCGTCGTCGAGCGCTATGGGCGTCCTGCGATTGTGATCTCTCGAGACGGAGAAGAGGCGCACGGCTCCGGAAGATCCATTTCAGTTTTTCATTTGTTAAATGCGCTTGAGTCTTGCCCGACTCTTTTCACGCGATATGGTGGCCATGCGCACGCGGTTGGATTTTCGCTGCCGTCGTCGCGAGTGGCTGAATTCCGGGCTTCAGTCGAGGCTTACGCCCGTGCCCGCTTAAAGGTGGATGACTTTGAGCCGGTGCTGAACGTTGATGCCGAGCTTGCGCTCGATTCCATCACCCCGGAGCTGTTCGCGGCGCTGCAGAAGCTGGAGCCGTTCGGCGCAGGGAACCACGAGCCGGTTTTTTGTGCGCGGGCCGCGCGGCTGAGTGCGCCTATGAAAATTTTGAAAGAAAAGCATGTTCGAATGAAGTTGTCTCCCAGCCAGGCGAATGGCGGCAATGCTGGATGGCGGCGTGCTCTCACCTACAACTCGATGGGATGGCGATTAGCGGAACGCGCACAGCGGGAAAAACTATTGCCCGGCGATCTTCTGGATATTGCGTTTAACCTCGGTCACAATGACCACCCAGAGTTTGGGGGAATCGAGCTGTCATTGCGAGATTTCAAATCTTTAGAAAAGGCTAGTGCCCACGGCACGACATAGCGTGAATTACTTCGCCCCTGCAGCTTTCTTCAGCGCATTGCCGGCTTCATCAGCCAGTGGACCGTGAGTCTTTGCAAATTCCTCCAGTAATGCGATTGCCTCATCAGATCGGTTGTTTGAGAGAGCCTGCAGGGCCGCTCGGCGAACTATAATCTCCAACTTTTCATTGCGCAGCAGCGTTGCCAAGGACTCGAGAGCTTCATCCACATCAATGGCATTCAGAACCTGAATTGCTTTTCTGGAAGCGGCGAGATTGCTTACTGCACCACAAATGAATGCCTCCAGCCCCTCGATGGTTTTTACGTGCCTCAAGAACATGAGCTCATCCAGAGCTTCATCCAGAATATTGGGAGCCAGCTTCAGAAGCGAGCCAGCCAATACCGGGGCCGCGCGAACTGTGCGACTGCGGACGAGGGCCTTCAACGCAGCTTGTTGAACCCTCGCGTCGTGATGTTCCAGAGCCGGAACGATGTGGTCGGCAAGATCAGGATCTTTGAGTTCGGCCAAGACTCCGCAAATGTTCCTGACCACGTACCATCGCTCGTCCTTCAAGTACTTGTATGCCACCTCGATGCTTGCCTTTCCGAGGTGGCCGATCAGTCGGATTAACGCTAAACGATTTCGCGCGTCGCGCTCATCGATCAGGTGATTGAATACGCTCTCGATGCTTGCCGGCGCGGCGAAGCGCAACAACGTTGCCGAACTCTTGCTCCACACCGAATCGCCTCGCTGGAGTAAAAATAACTCAATGATGCGGTCGATGGCGGCGGCAGGAAGTAGTCTCCCCAGGCTGATGCCACAGCATTTCTTGTGCTTTTCTGGATCTCTGTTGAATGAGCTTTCCAAGATATTGCCGATCGCCAGCACGTCCTGGAAGCTCTCGAAGGAGGCGACCGATTGGGCGAGGATTGTCAAAGCAGTTGCTGCTTGCGCGTGTATGAAATCCGAGAGATCCTCACGCATTAACGCCCGTCCCAAGCGTTCGATCGTTTTGCTGCTAAACCCAGCTTGTGCTAGGGGAATGCTGCGGATCAGCTCTGGCGCCCGGCTTAGCTCGGTAACGTCGATCTGTCCCGGTTCATCGAGAAAGTCGAAATAGTGAGTCGCCAGCGCGGTTACGAGATTCATCTCACGCGCTTTGATGAATTCTTTCGCTAAATCTATAAGCCGACGGAACTCTGTCGACGAGTAATGCTTAATGGCCATCAGGCGGTCATATCGCTTCGGGCCACTCAATGTGCTCCACTGCAACTCCTCGCGAATTTTCTCTTGGAGATGAGGAGGCACTGCGAATTCCTGTATGAACTTTGCCAGCTTCTGCGCCAGTCGGTCGGCCATTTGCGTGGCTTGCAAGCTACGCGCAAGGAGGCGCACCGCATCCTCCTCGATCAGAAGCTTCTGTGTTTGACCCTCTGCCGATTGAAGTTTCTTGCCCGCGAGCTGCAGAGCTGTATCTTCAATGTATTCGGCTGCTAATCGCTCAGGCGGTAGGCTGGTGAGTTCCTGGCGCCGCTCCGTCGGAAAATTGTCCAGAATCTTGTCCACTCCGGTATTGCGCAGAATGCGTGCCAGAGATGTGTATGATTTCTGGGGATTTCCTCTCTCCTCTAGAAGCGAGCGCTGCACCGACGCTTCCACCATTTCCATGAAGCTGCCGGACCTCGTATTTCTCAGCCCATGCGCGTTGCGCCAGGAGGAGGGTGAAGGACCGACGTCTCCCTGGTTCTGCGGACCTTCTCCCGCAGGAACTGAACCACGTGTGGAGTAGCCTACAGGCGCCCCATGCCCTGTGCCGGATATTCCGTTATCTGCCACCGCCGGTCCGCCGACTACATACCGCTTGCCTGAAAGTGCATCCGAACCGGATGCTCCTGTCCCAGCCTCTCCGTTTGATCCTTCTCTGGCTGGAAACCCGCCTGATCCACCCGACCCCGCGCCGAAATTTTGCTGCCCGGTGTGTTCTTTTCCTTCGGCGGCTGCTCCCGGATCGCCAGTCGCATCAACTACAATTTGCCCTTCTTTCAACGCGACTAGATTGGGCATCTTGATCGGAACTCCGTGGCCACTGCCGTCAAACTGCTGACCGGCGAACTCCGAAACCACGTCGTTACGCACCGAAGGATCGAAGCATCCTGAATCCAGTAACGCGTCGATCGAGTCCAGAAAATCGCGTGAACCCTGCTCTTCTCCCATTTGCTTGGAGAGGATGTAAGCTTCGGAATCGGTATCGATGATGGTGTCGCCCTGCTCGTCTTTTTTCTGATTTTTCGACGCTGGAAGGATGCGGGCGCCCTCGACTTCATTTTTATCCAGGAAACTCAACGTCCCGCCAGCATCTTCGATCGCTTTGCTGGAGGAAGCAAGCATGTAACTCCACGCTTCAGAAATTCGGTTTCCAGGTGCCGCAACGAGGGGTCCGTCGTCAGCAGATTGTTCAACATGATCTGGTTATCAACGAACCCGAAGGTAAACTGCCCTACTTCCTTGAGTAGAGTATTCAGGAGTTCAAAGCTCTGCTGAATCGGTCGTTCGACGCTCTTATGGTCAACCGTGAACATTACGGCGGTCTTCACCGTCATCTGCAGACCACGGGCGAAGCGCAAACCCAAAGCTTTGATTTGTTGTTTGTTATCTGACACGCTAGGATCCGATGGCACCACTCCTATTAAGCCGCACCACGTCCCTAAAAGTATGGAAGGTCATTCCAGTCAAAGCAATGAGGTCAGCGGCATTGCTGTGCCTTTGGTAACTGTTCCGGAACGACACTGAAGAGGAGAAATAGGCACAACACTGCACATAATCGATGTTCTAAGGAACTTTGTGCCACATGTTGTTGTCCATTGATCAAGCCGGGCTCCGCGCCAAGAGAGTCAACCCGTGGCAAGAACATTACGATTAATCTGATTAGGCGACCGGCGTTGGCAACCAACTTACTTTCTACTCACGTCACATACATCATTCATCCCGCGTTCTTCTTTTAAATTGCTCTATCTGTGGAGGTTCAAAATGCGAAAGGAACGTTGGCTGATTCTTCTGTTGGTCTTTGCGATTTGTCAGTAAAACGCGTGGTCCTCTATAAAAATGGCGTCGGGTACTTCGAGCACTCGGCACGAGTGCGCGGGAATCAGGAACTCGGCATTGATTTCACTACTGGTCAGTTGAATGACGTACTCAAGTCGTTGACGGTCGTCGACCTCGGCGACGGACGAATCTCCGATATTCGGTACAACTCAATCGCTCCTTTGGACGAACGCTTGCGTGCGCTTAGATTGCCTTTCGGCGAGCAGATTACGCGCGCGGAGTTCCTTTCTGCGCTCCGGGGTTCACGCGTCGACGTCACTGGAAAAGGTGAATCCGCTACCGGGCGCCTGCTCAGCGTAGAGCAGGAAGATCGCACCAACGACTCCGGGGCGACATACCATGTGACGGAGTTTTCGGTCGTCGCCGACTCCGGTGAGATGAAGAATTTCGAACTCGGTCCTGGCGTTTCCGTGCGGTTGGCGGACCATGAACTGAATGACGAAGTCGGGCGCTATCTGAATCTGGTGGGCTCGTCGCGAGCGCGTGATCTCCGCCGCATGACGGTCTCAGCGACCGGAAATGGTGACCGCGATATCTTCGTCAGCTACATCAGCGAAGTGCCGGTGTGGAAGAGCACCTATCGTATTATTCTTCCGCAAAAACCTGACGAAAAGCCGCTGCTTCAGGGCTGGGCGATTGTGGACAATACGATTGGCGAAGACTGGAAGGACGTGCAGTTGTCGCTGATCGCGGGCGCACCACAGTCTTTCATTCAGGACATTTCGCAGCCGCTATACGCGCGACGTCCGGAGATTGCATTGCCGCAATCGGCGATGCTGACTCCGCAAACCCATGAAGGAACAATGAAAGACGAAAGATCTTCCGGACCACCGCCACCGCCTCCCTCCGGCGGAGCGATCGGCGGACCGGGGCAGACCGGACAGTTTGATTATAAGACCCGAAGTATGAACGCTCCGGGCATTTCATCTGAACAAGTCGAAGTACAAGGAGCAGCCGTTCCGATGGTGTCCATCCCCACTAATGGTCGAAATCTTGCCCAGGTCGCACAGCTTCAGAACGCTCAGGTCGCCCAAGCCCAGGAACTCGGCGACTATTTCGAATACAACATCAAACAGGCGATCACTATCGGCAAGAATCAATCTGCCCTAGTACCGATTCTCCAGTCGCGAATCGAAGCCGAGAAGGTTACGCTGTGGACTGCGAACGAAAACCAGCCGGCGCTGCGGGCGCTTTGGGTCAAGAACGCCAGCGGGCTCACGCTTGATTCCGGAACGTTCAACATCATTGACAGTGGAACATTTGCCGGAGAGGGGCTAATCGAAACCGTTCATCCCAATGAACGACGGTTGCTCTCCTATGCGGCGGATACGGCGGTGCGCGTCAGTTCTCAGTCCGAAT
>QHZX01000150.1 GCA_003224835.1 Acidobacteriota bacterium
ATGCAATCGTCCGGATTACTGCGAGTGCCATTTGCGGAACTGACCTGCACATGATTCGTGGCACTCTGACGGGCATGAAATCTGGGACCATTCTCGGGCATGAAGGCGTCGGGATTGTGGAGAACATAGGCCGAAAAGTCCGCAATCTGGCGCCCGGCGACCGTGTCGTCATTCCGTCAACAATCGGGTGCGGTAACTGCTCGTACTGCCGCGCCGGATACTACAGCCAATGTGACAATGCCAATCCAAACGGACCTGCTGCTGGCACAGCCTTTTTCGGCGGTCCGGAGCAAAGTGGCCCGTTCAATGGACTGCAGGCCGAGAAAGCCGTCGTTCCGTTTGCAAATATCAATTTGGTCAAGCTTCCGGAAGAAGTAGAGGACGATGATGCAATCCTCCTCTCTGACATCTTTCCCACCGGATACATGGGCGCGGAGAATGCGGAAATAAAACCTGGAAATTCGGTGGCAGTTTTCGGTTGTGGCCCAGTCGGGCAGTTCACGATTGCTTCAGCCAAGCTGTTCGACGCTGGTCGGATCTTCGCGATTGACAACATAGAATCGCGTCTTGAAATGGCCAGAGCTCAAGGCGCGGAGGTCATCAACTTCGACCGCGAAGATCCCATTCAAGTGTTAAATGATCTCACCGGCGGAATTGGACCGGACCGTGTGATTGATGCCGTAGGAGTAGATGCTAATATGCCGCATTCGGGTCGCGCTGCCAGCAAGGCCAGAAAGGAACACAAAGGCGAGAAAAAGGAAGTTGCGCCTGGCGCCAAGCCGAAGGACGGAAATTGGGAGCCGGGTGACGCTCCGTCACAGGTTCTGACCTGGGCGGTTGAAACAGTCGCAAAGGCTGGAACGATTTCAATTATCGGCGTGTATTCAGAGAAGGTGAAGGGCTTCCCCATCGCAAATGCCATGGAGAAGAACCTCACATTGAAGATGGGAAACTGCAATCACCGGCGTTATGTTCCGGATTTGATCGATCTGGTACGAAGTGGGGCGGTGGTGCCTTCAGAAATCTTGACTCAGTCGGAGCCAATTACATCCGTGATCGAGGCCTATAAGGCATTCGATGAGCGACGCCCAGGATGGATCAAGGTAAAACTGGAACCATCTGCTTCTGAGGAATTGGCTGCGTAATCGTCACATAAAGAAACAAGGCCCCGAGTTCTTCGGGGCCTTTCGTGTTGCTCCCAGGGAAAACCGCTAAATCGACTACTGCGGAGGTGTACTTGGGGGAGTACTGCTGTTTCCAGTACCTTGCGACGAATGATCCATGTTTCCCGAATGACCGCTCTTGCAGGTTTCGGAAATCATGTCAACTTTAGTGACGTTGAAGGTCTTCTCTGAGCCGGCAGTGCCGGTCGATGCAGCGGATGACGCCCCGCTTTCCCATGTGCCCTTCAACGCGACTTCATGGCCTACGTGGGCCGAGACATCCTGTCCCGCCAGCGCGACTGCCTTGCCTTTCTTGGTTTCGAGTACGTACTGTCCACCTTGGGATTGCACGCACCCTTTCAGTTTCTTTTCACTCGCATTTTGGTTCTGCTGCGCGTTACCCTGATCGGTCTGGGCTGACGGGGAAGAATTACTGTCAGGCTGAGTCATTCCCGGGTCTTGACGTGGCTGCGACATGCCTGGGGAAGAGTTCTGCGTGGTTCCCTGTCCTCCTCCGGGTGCCGCTTGGGCGAAAGCTGAAACGGCGAAGAACGCGAACGCCAAACACCCTAGTATTAGTTTTCTCATTGCTACTCTCCTGGTTGTGAAATTTTGACGATCGTTCGTTTCGGGGTTAAGCGACCGTCCTATGCTCTACATCAGACGCCCTACTAACGGGAGGGGGTTGTAGCCCGCGGCTGCGTTTCTTCTGCAACATACGGTAAATAGTAGAGGAGAGCTGGTTCCGAGATCCCGCCTTATCACAACACGCATCCACGACGCGCAGTGCACGCGCCGACACTAGAGAGCTGCCTGAGAACAGCACTACGGGTACTCTGGGGTGCAGAGACTTCACCGCAATCGCTACGGCTTCACCATCCATACCGGGCATTTCGTAGTCAGTCACTACCACGTCGATCAGGTTCTCGGCGGCTAGCTTCACACCTTCTTGGCCGCTGGCAGCGGTCAAAGTTCCAGTCCAGGACGGAAATCATCCACCCACAACAGAGTTGGACGCCCAGAACAGATGGGTCGCTTCTTAGTGCTAGCTGCGGAGGAGCTTGCGGGGGAACGCCAGACGGCATTCGACGCGTTCACAGTTATGCCACTCGCTCTGGCGGTTCTTGGCATGGTGACAAGTTATGCTGATTGCCTGTGGAAAACAATTGAGTAAACACTGTAGTTGATCTCCAGCGAATCCTGTATGCCTTTTGAGCCAAATACCTTACGAGCTAAAGACGAAGGAAAACGTTATCTCTGAAGTATGTACCTCAAAGCAGAGGAGATGAACTTGCAATATGTTAAGTCGCTATTCGGGTCGTAAGGTCCCGCAGTCTACCTGAGCGACTGCGGGCTGACTAAACTGAGCTGAGCATCCCGAATCTATGGTGCGGTGGAGAAGATTACAGCCTTCCCATCAGGAGCAGAATGAGCAGGATCAACAGAATTAATCCCAACCCTCCGCTGGGATAGTAACCCCAACCTGTGCTGTACGGCCAAGTGGGCAGCGCTCCCAGTAACAACAGAATCACGATAATCAGGAGAATCAATCCCATATTTCCTCTCGTGTCGAACAGAGTCTCAAAGCCAACATCTTTCGATTCGTGCCGCAGGCATGTTCTCCTGCCCAGCTCCAAACTAGGGCATAAGCAGGCCAGCAGATAATCAGGTCAACTCTGTAACAGGTTACATATCATTCTGTAAGTGAGCGGACGGCGGCCTCACTTTCACTCGCATCCTAAAGCTGCTTATTTTTCGAATTCGGAGATCCATATGACTGCAGGCGAAGTGCTCGTCGAAAGACTGATTGATTGGGGCGTCGAATTCGTATTCGGGCTTCCGGGAGATGGTATCAACGGAATCATGGAGGCCTTGCGCACACATCACGAGAAGATTCGATTTGTTCAGGTGCGTCATGAAGAGAGCGCCGCTTTTATGGCGTGTGCTTATGCCAAGTTCACCGGCAGGCTTGGGGTTTGCTTGGCGACATCGGGGCCCGGCGGAATTCACTTATTGAATGGTCTTTATGATGCAAAATTGGACCATCAGCCAGTACTCGCCATTACAGGTTTGCAATTCCATGATCTAACCGGTACGCATACGCAACAGGACGTTGCCCTCGACAAACTGTTCATGGACGTCTGTGTATACAACGAGCGCGTGATGGGCCCAAATCATGTGGAGAACGTTTTGGATCTCGCCTGCCGCAGCGCGCTCTCGTATCGAGGGGTGTCGCACATTACGATCCCGGTTGATTTTCAGGATATGGAGACAAAGAAGAGCACGCGGTCGAAGCGCAATGTTCCACATCACAGCTCCGACCACTATTCTCCGCCATGTCCCGTCCCAACCGATGCAGAATTGCGAGCGGCTGCTGAAATCCTCAATGCTGGGAAGAAAATTGCGATTCTTGCAGGCCAAGGCGCTCTTCACGCCGGAGACGAGTTGGAACAAATTGCCGAGTTGCTTGGCGCTCCCATCGTCAAAGCATTACTGGGGAAAGCAGCCGTCCCCGATGACAGTCCCTACACGACAGGAAGTATCGGTCTTTTGGGCACCCGGCCGTCGCAAGAAGTGATGGAAGAATGCGACACGATTTTTATTGTGGGCAGCGCTTTTCCTTACATCGAGTTCATGCCAAAGCCCGATCAGGCGCGCGGTGTGCAAATTGACCGCAACCCGGAGCAAATCGGGTTGCGTTTTCCAGTTGAGGTTGGATTAATTGGCGATAGCCGCCGTACTCTGCTGTCGTTGATGTCCCTGCTAAAGAGAAACGAGAGCCGCAAGTTCCTGGAGAAGGCGCAATCAGGAATGAAGGAATGGTGGAAGATTATTGAGGACCGCGGCACTCGCCGTGATAAGCCGATGAAACCGCAAGTTGTAGCTTGGGAGTTGGGTAAGCGGCTCGCCGAGAATGCTATTACGACATGCGATAGCGGCACCATTACAACTTGGTGGGCACGAGGAATTCCCTCACGCCGTGGCCAAATGCATTCACTTTCTGGAAACCTTGCCACAATGGCGTGTGGGCTGCCCTATGCGATAGCGGCTCAGATTGCATATCCAGATCGACAAGTGGTCGCATTTGTTGGCGACGGCGGTTTTTCCATGCTGATGGCCGATTTTGTGACCGCAGTGAAATATCAGTTGCCGATCAAAGTCGTGATTATCAAGAACAATGTTCTCGGTCAAATTAAATGGGAGCAGATGGTTTTTCTGGGGAATCCCGAATTTGGCGTTCAGCTCCATCCAATTGACTTCGCGGAGTTCGCGCATGCATGCGGCGGGGTGGGCTTCACGCTCGACGATCCTGCAGAATGCGGTTCGACGATGGACCAGTTTCTTGCCGCGCCAGGCCCTGCGATCCTGCAAGCAGTTGTCGATCAACTCGACCCACCATTGCCTGCAAAGATCACGGCAGATCAGGCCCTGCACTTTGCCGAATCACTAGCCAGAGGGGAGCCGAATCGCAGCAAGATTGCGCTGACCGCGATATCAGATAAAGTTCGCGAACTGATTTGAAGTCCCGCGGGTCAGGGCAGGGACCTTTCTGGTGGTGATTTTTAATGCTTCCGATCAGGAACGACGAACTAACACGGAATTACCAGTGTTGCTTTGTGAGGTAGCCAATTCCCACACGCATGTGGTGCAACCATCGATCTGGAAAACTGGCGGCAATCGTCAGGCCTAACGCCCCATGAATAACTCCCAAGGGGAATAAATTTCGCCAGCGCCTGAAAAATTCGCAGAATAACACTCCGCCTACGAAAGAAAGCGGAGTAAGCAGCAGGTTAGGAATGTGGGCCAATGCATAGAGCGCCGGGGCCCAAAACAATGCGCGACGGCTGTCGAAAACGGACTCAAGCCGAACAAAAAATATTGATTGCAGGATGAACTCCTGCACTAGGGCCCAGATGCCATATTGCCACGACCGGTTCCATGGAATCGGGTAACTAGGCCCGGCTGAACGCACGATGAATCCGGCAGCCCAGATCAGTCCGCACAGCACTGCTCCTGCCAGCAGTATCTTCCATGCTCCTGCTAACGGCTGGGCAAGTCCCATCTCCCGTGTTCCCCATCGTCCCGCGAAGGCAAACAGCAACACTGATGCAGCTGCAGCCAGGCTGAAGAACGCGTTCAATCGGCCTTGAGGCGCCCAAACCGCCGCCAGGATCAAACCAAAAACCACAGCAATTTCGAGAAGATCGCGGACTCGCGATTGGGACTCTGCCCCGAATTCCGCCAGCGGCACCGCCTTCTCTCGCGCAACAATAATTTCCGACTTGTCTGGCATAACCGAATCTATATAAGGCTGAGATGCGCTTTGAGTCGCGCTGTGCA
>QHZX01000151.1 GCA_003224835.1 Acidobacteriota bacterium
GTTGACGCCGTAGGACCAGACGTAACTCAGTGGAAGCCGGGGCAGCGTGTGGGCGTGGGCTGGCATGGCGGGCACTGCTTCGTTTGCGATCCATGCCGACGCGGCGATTTCATCCAGTGCCGGGTTGAGAAGATTACAGCGATCAGCTTTGACGGCGGCTATGCCGAATATGTGATCGCGCCGGCAGAGGCGGTGGCGGCAATTCCCGATGGGCTAAACGCTGAGGATGCCGCTCCCCTGCTGTGCGCCGGAATTACGACGTTTAATGCGCTGAGGCACGGGGGCGCTACACCGGGACAGACGGTCGCCGTGCAGGGTATCGGAGGCCTGGGTCACCTGGGAGTTCAGTACGCGCGGAAAATGGGATTTCGCACCGTGGCGATCGGCCGCGGAGCGGACAAGAAAGCTTTGGCCGTGAAGCTCGGCGCGCATGAGTACGTCGATACGGAGGCGGGCGCGCCCGCTGAGGCTTTGCAAAAATTGGGCGGGGCCAAGGTAATAATTGCAACCGCACCAGATTCAAAATCGATTTCAGCGCTCGTGGATGGGTTAGCGTCGAGCGGGAAGCTGCTCGTGATTGGGGCAAGTCAGGAATCGCTGACGGTTACGCCCCTTCAACTCATAGGACAGCGCCGTTCAGTCACGGGCTGGCCATCGGGGACTGCCAAGGATTCCGAGGACACGATGCAGTTTAGCGCGACGACCGGCATCCGTCCGATGATTGAGACCTTTCCGCTGGCGAAGGCTGCCGAGGCTTACGAACGGATGATCAGCGGAAAAGCGAGATTCAGAGTAGTGCTGACGATGAACTGAGCTGCTGCCGATCGCCCTAGAAAACGAAAGCCCCGAGCCGTTTTAAGCCGCTCGGGGCGTGCCAACCTGTCCAGTTAACAATGTGATTATTTCTCCCGGACACAAGGAAAGTCAACATTACGTCGGGGAGCCTCCCTGTCCTGAGTTCCACAAGTCTGCGACATTTCTTCGAAAGCTAAGACAACGAATCTACACTCCGAGTGCTTCCTGCATCCACTCGGGTTCGGGTTTGGGTTCTGCAGTTAAGTCGAGGACAAGCTTTTCGAGAACCAGGCGCTTGCTGGGAGGATTGGAACGTAGCGCCAGATCGGATTTCGCCACCAGACGAATCGCACGAGTGAGTTCGCGTTTGGATTTATAGCGGCGAGCTTGGCGAATGATGTCATCGGCGGCGAAGGGCGGAACCCGAAATCCCTGCCACAAAGCGGCCCATAACATTCGCTGATCGCGAACATTGCGTTCGAGGATTACCAGCATCTGGCGGAAAGTTTTGGCCAGCATATAAAGGTGGCCAATAGAAGCGTCGTCCCCATCGCCGGTGGAAAGGATGGCGTCCAGCATTTCCAGCGCGCGAGTTCGGTCGCGGGAAGAAATCGCGTCTGTCAATTCGTACAGCGATCGTTGCTTAGCGGCGAGAACCATGGTCTCGACGTCGCCAAGCGAGACGCGGTTTTTCTCCCCGACATAGAGAATGAGTTTTTCAAGCTCATTCGAAATCATCATCATGTCGCCGCCGAGTGAATCGACAAGCTCACGTCCGGCATCAAGATCGATCTTCACCTCGCGGCTACCGCAGTATTCCTGAATCCAGCGAACGGCGTCGCCTTCCTCCACCCGACCCAGTTCTACGATTGCGCAATATCGGCCGAGAGTTTCGCGGATGCGCTCATACCGCTCTTTGTCGGTGAGATCCATGCGACGAGCATCGACGGGAATGCTGATATGGTCGGCGACGAAAATCAGCACCGCGTCCTCGTTCGAACCGCGACCGAACAGTGTTTTCACTCCGCGAACGAAAAATACTTGGAAAGGCGCCATCAGAGATGGAGTGCGAGCGCGATCGAGAACTTCCGCCAGGTCGGTTTCCGCTAGATCAAATTCGAAGAAACTGAATTCGCGCAGATCCGGGGGGACGAGGTGCTGCAAAATAGCTTCGCGGCACTTCTTGCGAAAGAATACTTCATCGCCGACAAAAACATAAGCTGGACGCAGCTTCCGGCCCTCAACCTCAGAGACGAAGCGCTCGGCTTGGGCAAAGGCGCGCATTTAGAACTGCTCCAGAATATTCGAAACTACGGTGCGGGCGAACTCGGATGAAAGCCGCCGGAAAGCCGGGGAATCTTCCTCGAAGAAAGTACTCGCCTCTTGTGAGACCTGATATTGCTCACGAAAAATGTAAGTAGGATTCTGATACAGAGTTCTTCCTTTTGCGTCAGTAAGCACGACGTTCATACTGACAATCACCAGCACGGTCGAAGCTCGGCCGGTTGCGGTGTCATACGTGAGAGGTGTGGCCGAAGCAGCAGTGACTGTTCCGCGCAAAGTTGCGTCGGCGGCGTGCGGGTCAGAGATGACGTGGTAGTTCGTGCGTGTAGTGAATTCCTGCACCACCGCAGCGGTGAGCGTCTGCTCAATCTTGTAGGTCTGCGTCTGATTGGCGAATGCGGGAACCGCCAGAGTGCGCAGCTCTGATGGCAACAGGTTGGCTCGTCCGGCGGTATGGTAACCGCATCCAGTGCTGAAAACGCAGATCAGTGCAAGAAGCCCCGCGACGCGAGTCACTGGATTTTGCCTCGTGGCCGGGCAGCTGCCATGCTCTCCGCCAATTCGACACCAATGGAAGCTGAGACGCGCAGATTGTCCGCCGTTGCCCATATCCAAAAGCCGTTTGGATCAGCAGCATCAGGCGTTAACGAAACGAGAATGTCTCCCTGACCGGCGGCATTTACATTGTTCGGAGCATCTTCAGACGACGGAGTCAGCGAAACATGTTCTCCGGCGAGCGCGCTGGAAATCTGCGCGAGATCGGCGGGCTGGTCTAATTGTAGATTCAGCGAAACAGCGTTCCCGTGAAAGACAGGCGCTTGCAAAACTTGCACAGAGGGAATCGGAGCCTGTTCGGCAGTAATCTTTTTGTAGTGCCGAAGTATGCGGTCGCTGATGGAGGAGAGCGTAACTATAGCTTTTTCGCCGTAACGGGAGACCAGGTTAAATGCAATCTGCACATCGAAGATATTTTTTGGCAGCTGCTGGAATGAGAGAAGATTCACGGTCTGCTCGTGCAGCTCATCCATGCCTTTTTGCCCATGTTCGGATGCCGGGTGAAGAACCGTGGCAACTGCGTGCTTCACCGGCACCGCGGATTTCACACGAAGTAAAAGAAGCGCCAGCATAACCGCCATGGGATGGGCCGCAACAACCGGAACTGGCTCAAGCTCAGGAGTGATGGTTTGACCCAACTGACGTTCAATCCACGGAGCGCGAACCACTGCTCCGGATTCATCTTCCAACGCGTATGAGAGGTCAACGATGGAGCTGCCCGCCTTCATTACCTGTTTCCAATTCCGGCGGGTAGAATCAGCATCGGACGCAAAGAACGTGAAGTCAACTTTGTCGAACTGCTCTGCGCGAATGCTCTGGATGAAAGTGATCTCGTCTTTTACGGCCTCAAGCTGTCCCAAGGCTTCATCATCGTCGAGCAGCTTCACTTCAAACGACGGGAAATTGCGCTGGTCGAGCACTTCAGCGACATCTTTGCCCTTGAGCGATCCCGCGCCCACAATCGCGACCCGGTAGAAACCGGGTGCTGATTCGAGGTTGGCAACACCTCCCGACTTGGTATTCGAATTCATGAGGTCTGTGATGCCTGCGTGTAAGGTGGGGGCGATGAGTTTGGTTTGCGCCGGACAATCCAGTGCAGACGCCAAAAAATTCCTGAGAACATATATGTCAAAGCAATAAAGCAGAGCACCGGCCCAGAGAAATAGATAATTGCGGCAATCAGCAGTCCGAAAATTACAACCAGTTGAAACGGCTGACGGGCGCGAAAATCAATGTCTTTGAAGCTGTAGAACCGCCACGTGCTGACCATCAGGTAACCCGCAAGTACCACCACGAGCAACCATGTCAGCGAAGATCCCCACCAGACTAACGGATCGCCATGGGAAAAGTGCACTACTGCCGCGATCACGCCGGCGCCTGCGGGTATTGGCATTCCTACGAAATACTTTTTGCCTGGACGACCGGGATTGGATGGCTGCGGATTGACGGCAATATTGAAACGGGCAAGACGACTGGCACCGGCTATCACAAAAAGAAAGCTGGCGATTGCACCCAGGCGAGGCAGCAGGCTCGCCATGTCAGCTCGGGAAATTTCTGCCGAAACCTCGTGAAATCCCCAGGCCCACGCGAGCAAAGCGGGAGCGACGCCGAAAGTAATGACGTCCGCCAATGAATCGAGTTCCCGGCCGAAGTCGCTGGAGGTGCCAGTCATGCGCGCAATGCGGCCATCGAGACCATCAAAAAGGACGGCGAAGCCAATTGCCTTTGCGGCATTGTCAAAGTGCCAAAACTGTTGGACCGCCGGATTCTGAGTAGTCTGCGCAACGGCGTAATTGACCGCGCCGTGGATCACCTGAAGGATGGCATAATAGCCGAGCAATACGTTGGCCGCGGTGAACAGCGAAGGCAGAATGTAAAGACCCTTGCGAAAGCGCCTCGGAGTCTGATCTTCCTTTCGGCGCAATGGGTGTTGACGCGGTTCATCCATTGGATTTCCTTTGTTGTTCGCGTCCTGATACTCCGGCGAGTTCGACTTCTACTGGTTTGAGGAAAGCCAGTATGCTGGAGCCGCCTTTCACGTTATCTCCTACTTTGACTGAAACTTCTGCCGAAGAATTGAGAATCACGTCTGTCCGCGATCCAAACTTGATCAAACCGACACGTTCTCCACGGCGAACGCTGTCTCCAACTTTCTTCGTGAACACGATTCGGCGAGCTAAAAGGCCGGCGATCTGTTTAAAGATAACGCGGTGGCCTTCGCCCTCAATCGTAACCGTATTCCGCTCGTTGTGTTCGGCGCAGGCGGGGTTCATGGCATTCAGGAACTTGCCGGCCTCATATTTCGCGCTACGAATAATGCCGGAAACCGGTGAGCGATTGACGTGAACATTGAAGACGTTCAGAAAAATGCTGATGCTCTTCACGCTCTCGCCATCCACGTTTATGTTTGCAACGCTTGTAACCTTACCATCGGCTGGGGAAACCACGGCTCCTGATTCAGAAGGGATGACGCGGTCTGGATCACGAAAAAACCACATAAAGAATGCTGCTAGCAGGAGTAGAACCACGCCCCAGATTGGCGTTGCCAGCCACCCCACCAGCACAGCTGCCAGAATCAGCACAGATCCGTAGTAGTAGCCATCACGAAGCATTTCAAGGAATTATATTGAACGGACGGAGAGCAGAAACAGTTAACTTTGTGGTACATACGCAGGATAGATTTGTCCTTCGTAGCTTGAGCTTCTTTAGCCGGACTTCTTCCAGCTTTTCATCGTCGGTGAGATAGCGTTTGTGGGTGAGGGATGAGAGGCGTTGCTCGTACTGGGAATGCTCCTGGGCCAATTTTTGAAACTGCTCATGCGTGGCCAGGAGTTGATCTCGAGAGGCTAGCATCCTGTAGACCTCCTGCAGTCAAGTTGTGTTTAAAAGCTAGCACAGGACCAGAGCTGGTTCAACGAGGAATTTTCAACAATAATTTATCGTCAGGTTACCTCACTTTAACGATTATCTGCACTGGAGCCGGTGCAATTTAGGACGAAGATAAACGCATCCTCCTGAGGATCGCGGTAATAGGCTTTGCGGCGGCCACTCAATTGAAAACCGAGTTTCTCGTAAAGCAATCGCGCAGACATATTGGACTCGCGAACTTCTAGAAAAATTCGCCCAACATTGCGCTGACCCGCGCTCGCGATAAGAGATGTTAATAAGTTCGTTCCGAAACCGCGTCGACGATGCGTTGCAGCAACCACCAGATTTTCGAGTTCGCATTCGGCCTGACTGAATCGCGCGATCAGAAAAGCGCGGAGCGCGCCTTCATCTTCGATCACCCAGAGAACTCGGTCGGGAGCTCCGGGCTGAAATACAGCCTGGTAAGCCTGTTCGGACCAATTGACGGTTGGAGACCCACCCGCGAGTGCAAGGATCGAAGGAATATCCTCGGGGGTGGCGTTGCGCAGTTGCGTTGTTAGCTCCTTCGAAGTGGGCGAGAGAACTGGCCGATTTCGGATTCGCTCGTCGTTAAGGCTTCACATTTTTCATCAATACTTTGGTATCTCTTCCGATTCTGTTTTGTGAAATTTTCGTAGTGCTTGCGGGATTGCCAGAAATCAAGAGTAAGATATCGGCCCGCATCCTGGTCGTCGCGGACCAATTCAGTGCCGAGATAGCCCTTCCCTTTTCGGAAGAACGTTGCCCAATTCCCATTCGGACCATAAGCGCGTTCGAAGGCTCGACGCTTCCGAGGAGCGACACGAAATTCCCATAGGACTACGAAGCCGACCTTTCTTCCGAGTGCGTTTCCGCTACTGAGTGCTTTGGGCACTTTCTCCTTGGCAATGTGAGGAATTTCTGCGAGCTTGCTCTGCGTTCTCTGCGTTTCTTCGGCAATCTCTGCGGTTAAAGCTTTTTCACGGCTATTCAGAACTTCATTTTCGTGTTTCGCCAATTTTCTTGACTTCTGCGTCACTTCGGCGAATGTAGTTGGCATCGAGCGATTCGACAGAAACTACATCTCCGGACCGGATTTTTTCAAAGCCCAGTCGCGCAATTACATCAGCACCGGGACGATCGATCTCCTCAACACGCAATCCATGCTCGCGAGCAAGTTCCGCGATCTT
>QHZX01000152.1 GCA_003224835.1 Acidobacteriota bacterium
GGGACCAACAGCAACGCGAGCAACAGCAGCGCGAGGAACAGCAAAGACAGCAGGAGCAACGGGACCAGCAACAGCGAGAGCAACAGCAGCGCGAGCAGCAGCAACGCGAGCAACAACAGCGACAACAGGAGCAGCGCGACCAAGAACAAAGAGAGCAGCAACAACGCGAAGAGCAGCAGCGAGAGCAACAAGCCCGCGAACAGCAGCAGCGTGAGCAACAGCAACGCGAGCAACAACAACGCGAAGAACAGGTGCGGCAACAACAGCAGCGGGATCAGGAAGTGAAAGAGCAGCAGAGAGAGCAACAGGCGCGTGATCAGCAACAGCGCAGCAGCGATTTTCCTGTCCCAAGCTCAAAGTCAGGGTCAGAAGTTTCGCACGCGACTGCGAAGACGCCCGCGACTGATGTGAAGCGGGCGACGCCAGACATTCGATCGGCCGGCACAGAGCGCAATCCGGATACTTCCCTGCCGGTCAAACCTGTTCCGCACCCGCTCGAGCCAAAGCCCGTCCCTGAGGTCGCGAAGAAGACTTGCAAGGACGGACCTTGCCAGCCCTGTTCGTCGGCGCAATCAAAAGGCAAGAAAGATGGCCCTCGCAATGCGGCGACAGATGCAAAAGCTGGCGCTCCGGCCGCTCCGAGGACCGGGCCGGAATCGTGTGCGGCGGGCCAAATCTGGAATGGCGTTCAATGCCTGCCCACCGGCGTGCAGCCTTGTGCTCCCGGCCAAAGCGGTATCGGCGGTTCCTGTCACGTGGAGTGCGCGACCGCCATCGGTGGCGCGCAGTATTGGATCATGGAACTCAGGAGCGCTCGTCAGAAAAAGGACCAGGCCTGCATGAAAGATCCGACATCAAGGGAGTGCCGCGCAGCAGAGTCAGACTACGACATGAGTTTTACCGGATACCAGAATTATCTTGGCAGCGTGCCCAGCGGATGCCAGTCGACGCTGCCCAGTCCGATCGCAATTTAGATCAGGGAAATAAAAACCCCGCCCAAGCGAAGCTTGAACGGGGCACCCAACTTACGTCGCATCTTATCCGCCTATTTTGCAACCGAAACATTCTGCTTCAAGGTATCCCGTAATTCAGCCAGTTGGTCCGAATTTAGCGCTCGTTTGGGAAGGATATTGAAACACCCGGGAGATGTATAAAACAGAAACTGATTCTTGCCTTCAACCCATCGGATGTAGTTTCGCCACTCAACATCCCCGGTGCCGCCGTTCCAGCGCCAATGCGCACCGGTTCCATCGAACATCAAGGTTCTGGGACCGTGCGCTCCAGGCTGCTTGTGAAATTGCCGCTGCATGATCCAACGCGGGTAGAGTTGAACAAACGCGATGTACATTAGCGCAAAACCAACGCCTGGCAGAACCCCACGAAAATGCGTCTAAACCATCTGCCGAGAGCGGTCCGATTGCGATGGGCAATGTAGGCTTCAGAGAAGTCTTTTTCGCTTAATTCATAGGCTATCTGCATGGCTCGGAATTGTGCCAGAGGCTAATGTAGAAATCAAAAACAGCGGTGAGCCAGCCTCAGTTGTGTAGTGATGCAGAGGGTGGGCCAATCCGCCCCACCTTCGCTCACCTGAAGTAACACGACTTCCAAGTCGAACAATCAAATGCGGATACGGGGGGAATGTGATCTTGATCACATCGCCACATGAGTGCAATTACAGACGCCACAGGGACATTTCGCGACAATCGCATTGACGGGGGAGAAGAGAATGCTAAGCAACCGATCTGTAACTTGTGCCCTTACAGCGTATTTCAAGTATCTGGTGGCGATCTGTGTACTCATCGCTTGCGCACGCGGCGCATACGCCGTCCCTAGTTATTCCCGGCAGACGGGACTGCCGTGCGCGTCCTGCCACTACGCCCCTCCCGAATTAAATGCCTTCGGGAGGAAGTTCAAGCTCGAGGGTTACACCTTCTCGACTAAAGCAGAAGTTAGCGACGACAAAAAAGATCATAATTCCGCTTTACACTTATTAGAGGCTTTTCCGCTTTCCGCCATATTTGATGCATCATTCCCTTCGACCAAGGCCCCGCAACCCGCAACCCAGAATGGCAACTTTGAATTTCCGCAAGCCGCCTCCTTATTTCTGGCAGGCGCCTGGGGAGAGCATGTCGGCAGCTTCGTGCAACTTACCTATGACTCACAGGCGGACCATTTCAGCTGGGACAATACCGATATCCGCTATGCCAATAACAACGGCAAGCTGTTCGACAAGCCGCTGACTTATGGCGTAACTCTGAACAATAATCCCACTGTCGAAGACTTGTGGAACAGCACGCCGGCATGGGGATTTCCGTTTGTCTCCAGCAATGTTGCCCCTTCACCTTCGGCAGCCGCAATTATCAATGGGTCTCTCGGTCAAGATGTCGCCGGCGTCGGCGGTTACACCATGTGGAATGATCATCTTTACTTTGCGGGCACGATCTATCGCTCGGAACACATTGGAGGCTTGCAACCGAATCCCGGTACAGATTTCGGCTTCAACATTCGCGGCGTCGCTCCGTATTGGCGCGTGGCTTGGCAAACCTCGAGCAGTAATAACAACCTGATGATCGGAACCTATGGAATGCACATGAAGAGCTCTCCCGGCGCTGTGACTGGGATTGAAGACGGATACACCGATTGGGCTTTCGATTTTCAGTACGACCGTACATTGCCGCAATTGAAAAACGACGTCTTATCTATTCGTGGCACGTATATTCGTGAAAACTCCTCGCTGGTGGCAAGCTTCGCCGGGGGCGCGGCCGCATCCGTCGGTCATCACCTCAACACCGCACAAGCAAATGTTGAATACCACTTTGGCACCCGCGTCTCTGCCACTGCGGGTTTCTTTGACGTCACGGGAACTGCCGACCCGCTGCTCTTCGCATCCGCTCCAGTTGCAGGCAGTGCCAATGGCAATCCACAAAGTGCCGGGTATTTGCTGAACCTTTCCTGGTGGCCACAACAGAACATTGATCTTGCATTCCAGTACACCGGCTATACGCGATTCAATGGCGCGGCAACCAACTACGATGGCTTGGGACGAAATGCGAATGGCGACAACTCGCTTTATCTGTTGGCGAGATTCGTATTCTGATACATTGTTGGTGTTCCAGCCAAGAGGAGAAGTGAATGAATGCCGTGTTGCGTTGTCTCTGGATGATCGCACTCACCTCCACTGTCTGTCCTTCCTGGCTTGCCGCCCAGAGCGATGCTGCCAGCTTATTCAAATCGAAATG
Organism: Acidobacteriota bacterium; assembly: GCA_003224835.1. Lineage (GTDB taxonomy): Bacteria > Acidobacteriota > Terriglobia > Terriglobales > Acidobacteriaceae > Gp1-AA145. Next base: position 3,240 of record QHZX01000152.1, read on the forward strand.
CGTCTTGTGTCACGCGCCTGATGGCAGCGGAAATTCCCCGTCTGGCAAGGCGCTTAAGGCAAAAGACCTCAGGTCCGAGGAGACACAGAAGAAATCGGACGCAGAGCTAGCGCAAGTCATCACCCAAGGCCGAAACAAGATGCCCGCGTTCGGACAAAAATTAAATCTAGGACAGATTCAGCAACTGGTCGCTTATATTCACGAATTGGCTAAGAAATAGTCGACGCATTAGTCGCGACTAGGAAGCTCAAACCTGATGCCGCCTCTTGAATCGCTGACCGAGGAGCCACCCGTCGAACCGAATCGCCGATCCTTTCTTGCGGGTCTGCTGGCTGCTGGCAGTGCAACCGTTGGTGCACTGTTGGCAGTTCCATTGGTGCGGTTTACGCTTCATCCCGTTCTTGCCCGCACCACTGAAAAATCCTGGTCCGATGTTGGGAAAATAGATGAATTTCAGAATCTGGCTTTCCCCACGAAGAAATTGGTCACAATCGAACAGCGCGATGGCTGGCGAAGAACTCTGGCGGAAAAACCCGTTTATGTAAGCAAGAACGAGCAAGGTCAGCTGATCGTGCTCTCTGCAGTCTGCACCCATTTAGGCTGCACCGTGCCTTGGGTGGAAAAAGAGAACAAGTTCATCTGTCCATGTCATCTCGGCAAATTCGCAGCCGACGGAAAATTGCTCGGCGGCCCACCTCCGCGAAACATGGACCGCCTCGAAACAAAGATTGAGGATGGAGTTTTGAAGACACAGTACCAATTCTTCCGCCAGCTGACCCGCAATGAAGAGGAGCTGGCTTGAACCACGCCACTCGGGACCAGCATTCGGGTTTCCGTGCCTGGCTGGACCGTCGCACCGGGCTCGATTCACTGCTCCGCCATGCCCTCGATGAGCCGATCCCCGGCGGAGCGAAAATCGCATACGTATTCGGCTCGGGACTGCTGTTTCTTTTCCTCTCGCAAGTCGTGACTGGCGTCTTCCTTGCCATGTACTATGTGCCTTCCGCCGATCACGCGCACACCACGGTTGAGTACATCACCAAAGAAGTGACCGGCGGCTCATTCCTGCGCAGCATTCACGCATACGGATCAAGCGCAATCATCATCGTGCTCCTGCTTCACCTCACTCAGACCTTTCTTTACGGCTCGTATAAAGGACGTCGCGAGTTGGTGTGGGTGGCGGGATGCGCTCTGCTCCTCCTGATGCTCGGCATGGCTTTCACCGGATATCTGTTGCCCTGGGACCAGAAGGCTTATTTTGCGACCACCGTCGGCACCAACATTCTGAGCGAAGTACCGTGGGTGGGTAATGCGCTGAAGCGCTTGCTTCGTGGCGGAACGGAGATGGGCACGCTTACCTTATCGCGCTTCTTCGTGCTGCATGTTTTTCTGATCCCGGCATGCATATTCGCCTTCGTTGCAGCGCACGTTTATTCCTTCAGAAAAGCTGGCGCGGCTGGCCCGGTGCGCGAAAATCCTATCCAGCCGAAGCTTCCACCGCAACCCTTTTATCCCAAGCAGCTCGTGATGGACATGGGTTTTGCCATGCTCATTATTGTGGCGTTGGG
>QHZX01000001.1 GCA_003224835.1 Acidobacteriota bacterium
TTGAAAGCCGCGATCTGTTCGTCTTTCATCGGGCCATCGCTCGCCCCGAAGTCAACCGTGCCCGCGGTCACTTGTGCGATTCCGCCGCCGCTCCCAATGGATTGGTAGTTGATCTCAACATCCGAATGCAAATTGTGGTACTCATTGAACCACTTGGAATAAATTGGGTACGGGAACGTGGCGCCTGCGCCGTTCAGCTTTGTTTGCGCCATTGAGGGGAAGGTCATCAACAGCAGCGCGAACAACGGAAGAAATTGTCTCAAGTTGAGCTCTCCTGAAAGTTTCTGTGATCCCTATCGATTAGAAAGCCCAAATAGTTAAAGGACGATGAACCACGTGTTAACAGCCGGAAAAATTCATCAAAAGCCCCCACGCGTATTGTGGGCCACGAGAACATTTAAACTATTTCGTTGCCTTCGACACTAACCGGCTGAACAATGAAAATGGGATTGCGAAGATTCGTACTCACGATTTTTGCCGTCGTCGCGACCGCCTTCGGGCAGGGCGTCGCTCCCAAGGTTCCCGCGTCACCTGAGGACACGGGCAAGATCATTCAGTTTCTGAGCTCGACAATTTCCTGGTATCGCCAGCGCACGGCGGAGCAGAAACTTGCAAACGAGCCTGCTGATCTCACCTTTGTCCAAGAGAATCAGACGCTTGCAGATCAGGTGTTGCAGCAGGCGTTTGAGTATGCTCGCAACGAAGCTCAACTCCAGGGCAAACGCCAGCCCGCGCAGCAGGCCCAGAGCGCGACTTCGGCCCAATATCAGGGGCTTATCCAAGCTCTGCAAAAAGTTGAGCAACAGATTCAGGAAACTCAGGCAGAGCTGCAATCCAACCGCGAGAAACTGGCCCAGGTGGGGCCCGCGAAACGAAAACTTATTCAGGCCACAATTCAGGAACTACAGGGCGAGCTCGCTCTCCTGGATGCCCGCCACGATGCCGTGCAGACGATGGCGGAATTCGTGAGTTCAAGCGGCAGCGGGAACCGGCTAGGGCTTCGGGCGCAAATCGAGGAATTAGCGCGTTCGGTCCCTCCAGCGTTGAGCCGGGCTTCCGGAACAAATCAGGGCGACACGAAATCCGAGGCTGCTGCGGCAACCGTCTTAAATCCTAAGTCTCCGCCCTCCGGCATTTGGGGTCTGTCCACCGATTTGATCCATCTTTCCGGCAAGCGTCGCACCCTGGCCGAGCTGCTCTCCTCGACCGAAACCCTGAGGCGAACCGCTGATGACTTACGTGCCCCGCTGACCGGTGACCTGCAAAATCTGATCCACCAGGGCGACCAACTCTTTGCTGCGGCAGATACGGCAAATCCGGAGACTCTGGCGCAGCAGACGCAACAACTGGACGCGCTCACGGCTCAATTTAAGCAAGATACGACAACTCTGTTGCCGCTCAGCAAAGTTGGAGTGCTGCTGGCAATTTACGAGAACACACTAAACAACTGGCGTGAGGCAATCCGCGGCGAGGAGCACGACGATCTTCGCCAACTCCTACTCAGGCTCGGAGTGCTCGCGCTGATGATTGCTCTGGTCTTTATTTTAGGTGACGTCTGGCGCCGGGCCAGCTACCGCTACGTGCATGACAGCCGCCGCAGATATCAATTCCTGTTAATGCGGCGAATCGTGATTTGGATGTCGGTGGTCATCATTGTGGTCCTGGCCTTTGCTACGGAGTTAGGTTCCGTGGTGACCTTCGCAGGGTTGATCACTGCCGGTATCGCCGTGGCAATGCAAAACGTAATCACGTCGATTGTGGGATATTTCTTTTTAATCGGAAAATATGGGATTCGCGTGGGCGACCGTGTTTCCATATCGGCTGTCACCGGCGAAGTCATTGAAATCGGGCTGGTGCGAATTCACGTGATGGAACTCGGCGGACCAGCAGACTCCCAGCCCACCGGGCGCATAGTTGCGTTTTCGAATTCGATCGTATTCCAACCAGCGGCGGGCATATTCAAACAAATCCCAGGAACTAATTTCATCTGGCATGAGCTCAAGCTGACCCTGGGTTCTGAAACCAACTTTCAGGAGGCAAAGGAGCGTCTCGCCAAAACTGTGGATTCCGTGCTGGCCCATTATCGAGAGAGCATTGATTCCCAAAGGCGCCTGGTCGAACAGAATTTGAGCACGGTCTCAGCCGGCGAGCTGCAGCCAAAAGTCCGTTTGCACTAC
>QHZX01000002.1 GCA_003224835.1 Acidobacteriota bacterium
CCGCCACCCCTGCCGCGGGCGAGCTCACGACGCTCTGTTTTCCACCCCCCCCATCAGCCGCCAATGTGAATTCGAGGCCTGCCGCTCTCGGCGCGCGTAACTCAATACCTTGAGCCTCCTCGACGCTGGCGAGAATCATATTTGATAGCCGCTTTGCCTGAGCAGCCCAGCTATTCGATCGTAGCCAATTTCGTTGCCGCTGCAGGATATCGCTCTTCCGACCTTCGTCGCGCAACAACGAAACTATCCCTTCTGCAATATCCCATGCTGTGGTTCCGGCGAGTTGCCCGACTACGTCGGACAGGTCGAAAAAAACGGGTAGGGCTGTTGTCAAGATTGGAACGCCTGCAGCTAACCCAAGTCGGACGGCGCCACTCGCGGATTCTTCCGAGCGCTGGTATGGGAATACCACCGTATCACAAGCATTCAGGAGGAACAGCACCTCTTCGGTTTTGAGAAACTGGTCGATCAGCCTAGTTTGTCCTTCCATATCGAGTTGGCGAATCAGCCCCAGGCAACGCTCGCGTTCCTTATTCGACTCGGGGGTCGGGTAAGTCGCGTTGACCATTAATAAATATGCCGTTGGGTAAGCTCGGAGCAGCAGGGCAAAGCTGTGGATGAGCTCAGTTAAACCCTTTCCCGGAAGTAGGAAGCCAAACGTTCCGACGACTGGGGTGAAGCCCGACAGCCCCAGCAATGCTCGTACCGCATCGGGATCCAACGGTTCACGATCGATAACGCCATGAGGAACTAGGACCACATTCTCTACGATCCCGCTCTCTCGAAGCCGATTAACGTCGTCTAGGTTATGTACGAAGACCCGAGCGCAGTTCTGCAAGGCGCGCTTAATCTTATAATGCGAGGTTGACTGGTCATCTTCCAGATCCTTTGTTCGGTGCAATACCGTGAAAACGGTGACATTAGCGTTCCTGAGGGCAAGGACCAACTCAGCGAACTCTGCTGGATCAAAAAACCCAAAGTTATATTGCAACAGGGCTGCGTCGAATTTGTTGCTGATTAAGTAATCTACGACACGCGCGAGCCCGATGCCACTTTTGCTCCATAGCCGTATTACGTTGGCTGGGTCTGGGCTAATCGCTGGCTGATCATCTGCGATGATGGTGATGTCGAAAGAATCCGTATCAAAACACTCGAGCAAATGTTCCGAGTAAGTTGCTATCCCGCACCGAGCGTTGTAAGTTGAAACCCAGCCTAGGCGAAGCTTTCTCGTCATTAGGGGCCTATTTTCTAGGTATTTTACAAAGTTCTCTGCCTTTTCTGCGACGCCTCGCCATCGCAGACGTTCTGCGGCGCGCTGCGCCTCCAGCGCGCGCAGAGCTGGTAACCCGTCCAGCGAGCGGCCCGACCGATACACGGCCTTCATCACATCGATCAGTTGTTCAACTGAAGCACGCGCCCAGTAGGAATTTGGTATGTTTAGATGGCTCGTCGAGAACTCGTAATTGCAATCAATCAAAAATGAGTTCTCGTCATTGCAGAAGTCCAAATGGCCGCTATGGCGTGTCACAATCACTGGGATACCGTGTGCCATAGCTTCGGCCGCGGGCAGATTAAATCCCTCACCCCGGGTCGGCAGCACGAGGGCATCAGCAATATGATATAGAAAGGCCATCTGTTGCGAATCAAGCTCTTCGGAAATCACCTGAATAGCGGGCGAGGCCTCCCACAGGGCCGAAATCCGTTCGATCCAGCGCCCGATCATATTGTTCGGATTGTCAAAAGTTTTGATAACTAGCAGGACCGGATCGTTGCGCGAAAACGCCATGCAGTAAGCCGTGATCAGCTCCTCGATCCCCTTGCGCGGGAGCCCTGAGGAAATGTGCAGGAAGGTGAATGGCAGCGCAGGTGTTGCCCTCTCGCGGTTCGCTCGACCCTTCATCACCTGAGGCGGCAAACCGGAGTGATCGATGCCATGCCCTATCACGGCAATGGGCAAGCGTACGCCACTGTTCCGGATCACCCTTTTGCTGTACTCCGAAGGTGCCAAAACCCCATCAAGATGCAGGTTGATCAAACCGGTGAGGTTCTCGGGGATCAAACTCTCTTCCCATGCGAGGTGAAGTAGCCGCACATCGCCGAGCATGCCGTTAGGCCGGGGCGGATAGGTGTTACGGATCGTCACGATCCGCTCAGCCTCGATCGGTGCCGACGCCACCAGATCGCGAATTTTGCTCGGCAATCGATTGGCAGCCAGCGTATCGACGGAGTAGCTTTCGGTCCCTTCGCCAGGCTCAATATGGGCTTCACAGCCGTTACGTTGGTCCAGGGCAAGCGCAAGATTTCGGTTCACCAGCGCAAGACTATAGGATGTCTCGAAGGGCCCTTCGACCACATATCGAGTAGGCTGTGGAGCATGCGCCTCGGCATTGCGGCAGGGCGTCTGTACTTTATCCTTCAAAGCGCCAATGCTCGTAAGCCAGCGCTGGAGCTCAAGCTCGATACGCTTTCGGCTAAATTGAGAAACTTGCGTCCGCTGCTCGCGGATCACCTGCCGACGGAAGGCGCTGTCTTCCTGCAGACGCAGCAGTGGCTCGAGAATGCTCGCCGGGCGTTTGTCCGTGATCGTTATTCCTGCCGCGCCCATTGTATCCGGCACCGCAGCAGATCCATACGCAATGACCGGAAGATCGAATGCCATCGCTTCGATCAGCGGCACGCCGAAGCCTTCGTGCTCGCTTAACGAGACGTACGCGCTCGCGGAGCGGAACCATCCGAAAAGTTCCGCATCCGGTATCCGGCCAGTAAATTTGACTTTCCGTCCGACCCCCAAAAGGCTAACCAGCCGGTCAAGCTGCAATTTAAAAACTTCGCCGTCTTCATAACCGCCGACAAGCACTAGCTCCAGTGGAATACCGCCGATCGTGGGAACTTGGCCTAGGAACTCAATTAGCTCATCCTGGCATTTGTGCCGTACAATCCGCCCTACGAACAGCAGGCGTAGTACCGGAGACACGTCGAAATAGGGTAACTTTGAGTGAGGAGCATGACGGTTTGCGGTGAAATCTTTGAGCAAAGGGATAACCGCTACATCACCGAACCCACGCTGCCTAAGCTGATGCTCATTAAAGGGAGAAATCGCGATCGCCGATTCGACGATAGTCCGCAGTTCAAAAATTTGCTGATATCCTTTTATCGCATATCTATAAGAAGGATCCGTCTCGGCA
>QHZX01000003.1 GCA_003224835.1 Acidobacteriota bacterium
CGCTCAAGATTGCCTTCGGCTAAATCGAGACGAGTGCCGTTCAAGATGGCAAACTGGTTGATGAGTTGGCTCCAGCCGTTGCTTGGCCGGGGATTCGGCGCCTCCACCAAGTGCGACTCAAAGGAGGCAATTTGCCCGCGGTAGCCGGTGGTGTTTACGTTGGCGACGTTGTTTGCTATCAACTCGAGCGCGTTGCTCTGTGTCTTTAGCGCCGTGCATGCCGCGTAATAGCCGCTGTCCACCGTGGCACCTCGGGAATGTGGTGAGCACGGGAAGTGCCGGAGGAGATTAGAAGGGACTTATGCTGAGTACGCGCCACAAGGCTGTCCCGACAGCGTCACCTCTGGTGCAAGCTGACGTAAGGTCCCTCTCTCGTCCGCGTTCCGCGAACAAGTTCGGGATGACAGTATTTATTTCTTTACTTATCGTAATGCAGCAGTGAGAAGACGTCGTACTGCTTGAGTTTTTCGCGGGGGTTCAGGAAGTCCAATTCAACTACGAATCCCATGCCCGCGATTTCCGCGCCAAGGCTTTCAGCGAGTTTGGCGGTGGCTGCGGCGGTGCCGCCGGTGGCGAGCAAATCATCGACGATGACCACGCGTTGACCTTTCTGAATGGCATCGCGATGAATCTCGAGAGTATTGGTACCGTATTCGAGAGCGTAATCAAACTTCGTAGTAGCCGCGGGAAGTTTGCCTGGCTTCCGGACAGGAACGAATCCGGCATTGAGTCGGTATGCCACCGCCGGGCCAAAGATAAATCCACGCGCTTCCATCCCGAGCACGAGGTCTATATCCTTTGCCAGATAATGTTCGGAGAGCGCATCAATCAGCGTAGCGAAGCCGAGCTTGTCTTTGAGGAGCGTCGTGATGTCATAGAACAGAATGCCGGGTTTCGGGAAGTCCGGCACTTCGCGAATCAGATTTTTCAGGTGCTCGCAGTTCACTCCTGTCTTGGTTGAGGAGGCATTCGGCATTTACCACGCTCCTTCGATTCGAAATGTGTTCAGGCCGGGCACTTGCTTGGCCTCCAATTCTTCGACGTTGTCGACGCGGGCGGCCCTTGGCCCTTGTTGCAAACGCGCGCGCAGTGCGGAAAGCTGATCGCGGGTCCCGGTCGCCAGCACTTCTACACTTCCGTCAGAACTGTTGCGGACCCAGCCGGAGATGCCGAGCGTTTTTGCCTCGCGCTCGACAAACCAGCGGAAGCCCACGCCCTGCACGCGTCCGCGAACTCTAAACTTTCTGGTGTCTACGTCGGCTGCCATGACAACGTTCATTTCGAAACTATTTCCCGTCAACTCGGCCGGACCCACCGCTTTACCAGCATTCCCATGAACACAACCGTCAGCACGGCAAGTGACACGATGATAGCCACTCTTGCACGCTTAGCACGCGGAAGTTTTTCCGCCGGAAGCGAAGGAATTAATGCTTCAAGAATGATCAGGCCAATGTAAACATCGAGCGCGACGAATGCGATCCATCCCATTCCTGGTTGTGCTCTGAACCAATCGAGCTACGCTCGCGACAAGTAAACCCCTTCTGCGGTGTCCACCTTTATTTTTTCGCCTTCATTGATAAACGGCGGAACCTGGACTATCAGGCCGGTTTCGGTCTTGGCCGGTTTGGTCACACTGGATGCAGTCGCGCTCTTCAGTCCCGGCTCGGTTTCGAGGACCGTTAACTCGACCGTCTGCGGCAATTCAATGCCGACCGCTTTGCCGTTGTAGAACTCCACCCGGATCTGCAGGTTGGGAATCAGGTAATCGACAGCATCGCCGAGAATATCGCGAGTCAGATGGAGCTGCTCGTAATTCTCGGTATTCATGAAGTAGTATCCGTCACCATCGTTGTGCTCGAACATGGCTCCGGTGCGCAAGTTGCGCAGCTTGGCTTGAATGAAAGCGCGCAAGTTGCCGGGCGTGCGGTGCTCAACACTGAATACAGAGTGCAGATCATTATTGTGCTTAATGATCATGCCAGGACGCAGTTGGGTGGCTGGAATTGCCATTGCTGAATTGCTCTCCTTGTTTCTGAGCCGTGATTTGTTCTAGACCTCGGCTTTTTGTATCAGGACATAAATTTATGGCCGCCGAAGGTTGAGGCAGCCACAATTGCCGGTGTGGGCTAACTTCCCTATTTTATACGGCTTGGTTGAATTTGGGAATTGTGCCGACACGCTACAGACAATCCGGTGCAGCTCACGAATCTCTGCGCCGCGGCTATCGCGTCGAGTGTCAGACAGCTAAAATACAAAGGCACGAATCAAAGTCCAAAATTTGTGACGACGAGGTGTGTCCATGAGTGAAGGCAAATACGAGAGCGGTAGCACAGCCGGCACAGCAATTACGTTCCTTTTGATCGGATTAGGCGCAGGGACCATCATTGGCATGCTGCTCGCTCCGAAACCGGGCAAGCAGATGCGCAAGGATTTGCGGCGTGGATATGAAAGCGCCCGCGAGACCTTCGACGACTGGAAAGAGAATGCCAAAGACTTCGCGGAAGACGTGATGGAGCGCGGCTCCGACATCGCTGATGAAATCAGCGAGCGGGTCACCCCGGTGGTGAAAGCCGCGAGGCGCCGTTAGTTCCTGGTGAGGGCCTCAGAAAATTGCGCGGAAGAAGCTGCCGATTTTCCCAAAAAATCCTTTGTGTTGCTGCTTGGGAGCAGGCGGCGGGAGCACCACCAGCGGGGGCAAAGTATCTGCCTGTCTCGGTGAAAGCGGGAGCGCTGCAGCCTGCTCCGACACTGCAGGGGCAGCCTCGGCGGCGCGCATGCGCGCGAGTTCTTTGGGATCGAAAACCAGCGGGGCAGAAATCTGTACTTTAGGATCTTGAACTGAGGTCGCAGCTGCATTGGTGATTGGCGCTGCGGGTATTTTCTGGGTCACGCCGCCATCAGAACCGCTTCCCGCCGTGGATGAGGGCTGACTATCAGAATCCGCCAAAGCCAGGTTGTCAGCGGCCTTGCTTTCTGAAACCACAGACGTAGGATCTGCCGCGGCTCGCATAATTGGCTCCTGCGGCGCAGGACAGCCGCATCCAGCGACAGGAGTTTCGACCGACTGCATTCGCCCATGTCGAAATAAAACCTGCTGCTCGGGTTTGACCTCATAGGTCCCGTCTCCGAGTAGCTCCGCCACTACGACTGACGAATTGCTTCCTGGTAATGAACTCACGCAAGTGTCGCCGCGGGCGTCAGAGTTGATGGCAAGATTGAACTCGCCCGGTCCGGGAAGCACGACGGTATTCATTCCCAGCATTAAACTCTGGCCGTCCGGAGATGTCGCTACGGAAACCGTGGTCCCGGGGCAGACTCTTACTTCGCCGCCACGCGCCAGGCGCAAAACAGCAGTCTCTTCTCTCGCGGAAATCGATGATCCGCTGGCCACCCGGCTCCCGGCCTCCACCAAGGCGCCAGAGTTTCCTTCAGCGTAAGGGACAGCAATTGGCTGAGTTCCCGGAGTCATTGCAGGCGCGGTCATCGGCTTGGCATCTGCGGCTTCGTCCGCGTGGACGCGTATGTTGAGCTGGTTTCCCAAAGCGTCCCAGGTGTATTGGACCGGCGCGGAGAGGTCGAGCACGATGCGAGTCACCGCCGGTGAGACCTGGTACTGGTTCATGCGCACGCCTTTGATCTGTTGATTGCGGAAAGGAATCCGCTTGCGCTGGACGTTCAGGCTTGAGCCGGGAAGATCAATTACCAGCCGCAGCGGGCCTTCGACTGTTTGCACTTGTGGCGTAAGAGGGCGGGTGGCAAGAATCTCAACCGTGGCGCCGCTTTTGCCGGGGACCACTCTGACTGACTGCACCCAGGCTGTGGGCTGGTCAGATGCAGATCCCGAAGCAACGGCCAATACGACGAGCAGCACGCACCGATGCAGACAAGAATTGGCTCGAAGGCAAGACAAAGCGGTTCCTATTTATGGGAGATCTTGGGATGAGAGTAGCACTACTTTGGAGGCTTATAAAGTTCAATACTTCCAGGAAGGTGACCAACGGGTCGCGCTTAATCGTCTTTACGAAGTTTAGGAGTTTGATTGAAATCTATGCTTCAGAGAGGAACTCGTACTCGTCGATCACAGCCGCGACCGGCACCTTGGCATCCGGCTGGCCGTTATCGACCCGCACGACTTTACCCTTGCAGCGCACGCGAATGCTTTCGGTGAGGGTGATTTCAGGGGGAAGGGTCATCGTGAACTCGATCGCCGAGCCGGTGTTCAGCGGCGCATCAAGATAAAAGCAGATACCACGCGCGCTAACGTCACGCGTTTGGGCAGCGAGTGCCGCGCTACTGTCGCCGGCATAATTCACCGAGACCGGCAAGCGCAGCGCAAAGCGACGAGTGGCACGTTTTTCGGCCTGCTGGACGTCCAAGTCCATTCCCGGGAGACCCTTAAACCCCTGTAAGGATGTAACTTTGAGGGCAAGCTGTCAAGGGGAACTTAAGATGGGACGACGTGGCTCATCTTTTTTGAGGCTGATGTAATCTGATAATAGATGGTTTTCGTCCTCGACAATTACGATTCCTTCACCTACAACCTGGTGCAATATCTGGGCGAACTGGGCGCAGAAGTTGTGGTGCGCCGCAACGATCAGGTCACGGTAGAGGAAGTGAAGGCCATGCGACCGGAACGGATACTAGTCTCGCCTGGGCCGTGCACACCGCAGGATGCGGGCATTAGCATCGACTTGTTTCGGGAACTTAGCGGGCAAGTCCCAATGCTCGGCGTCTGCCTTGGGCATCAGGCACTAGGTGCAGCGTTCGGAGGCAAGATAGTGCGAGCCCCGCACCTCATGCACGGAAAGACCAGCCAGGTGACGCACGATGGGCGTACCGTCTTCAAAGAACTGCAATCGCCCTTCACCGCGACGCGCTATCACTCGCTAATTGTCGAGGAAAAAGGATTGCCATCCGAGCTCGAAGTAAGCGCGTGGACAACCGAGCCGGACGGCTCACGCACGATTATGGGATTGCGGCATAAGAGGCTTCCCGTCGAAGGAGTGCAATTTCATCCCGAGAGCGTGCTGACAGCTGAGGGCAAAAAGCTGATTAAAAATTTCCTGGAGGGCAGTGGGTAGTGGTCAGAGGGTAGTGATCAGTGAGTAGTGGTCAGTGACTAGTAGTCAGTGACTAGTAGCTAGTGGTTAGTGGCTAGTGGCGAGTGGTTAGTGGCTAGTGGCGAGTTGTCAGTGGCTAGGTTAGTCGATGAGAAGGTCAGCGACCCTTGAGAGAATTGATCAACCCGTTGAGAATGCGTCCTATTTCTGCGACGTGCTCGAACAGAGCCGCATTTTTCTGTTCATCAAGAAAGCCCAAGTTCCTGGCAATCACTAACTGAGTTTCCACTTCCAGCAATGATCCTCTCGCGTGTCCCAGAAACTGCCGAAACTCGCCTGTCGTGCAACGATCTTGACCCTCGGCGATGTTGCTGGGGATGGAAAACGGCTGCACGGCGAAGCTGCGCGGTCAATCCAAAAGCGCTCGTTGTCAGGGAAGGATCGGGTACTCAGATAAATTTCGCTTACCAGCTCAATCGAACGCTTCCAGGCGACGAGGTCACGGTAGCAGCGAACAGGAGAGTTCCCGGAGAGACCGATCATTTCGGAATCTTAGGTCTACGCCGGGTAGTGACTCTGTGACGGATGTCACATCAAATTCGATCCAGAATGAGGAAATCTCAGGGGAACTACCGAATTTCACGCTCAGCTTTGAAATCGGTGACTGACCACTAGCCACTTACCACTGATCACTTCGTTTTCACGCCATTTCTCGCGGCTGCTCTTTCGGCCAGGGCCAGCGTCACAATCCGCAGCATGTCTTCTCGCGGTGCGGGTTTTCCGGTCCAGATTTCGAATTGCCGTGCAGCCTGGTGGACAAACATCACGCTCCCCGGAATGACTTCGGCGCCACGCTCTTTAGCGAGTTTCAGCAGGCGGGTCTCGGCGGGGTCATAAACCATATCGAAAACGATCTTGGCCCTGATCTCCTCGGGGTTCAGGGGAGATTCGCGCGTGTTTCCCATTCCCACAGGCGTGGCATTGATGATGACGTCGAAGTCTAACTTTTTCAGGTCTGGGCGCTTGACGGTGCGGGCTTTCGCCTGGCGCGCGAGTTTCTGTGCCGCTGCTACGTTACGGTTCAGAATAAAGATTTCCGCTCCGCGCTCCTTTAGGCCAAAGACCGCAGCCCGCGCGGCGCCTCCTGATCCCAGTACCAGAATGCGTGCGCCGCTCAGCAGAATGCGCTGTTCAAGCGGACGAACCACCCCGGAAGTATCGGTGTTAAAACCGTAAAGTTTTCCGTCCTGCGAGCGGACTACGGTGTTGCAAGCGCCGATCTTCGAAGTGTGGGGATCGGTATTGTCCAAATGTTTAAGAATGGCCTCTTTATGCGGCATGGTGATGGACAGACCATGAATAGGTATTTCCCTGACGCAGGCGAGCAGATCTTTAAGCGACTTGGTATTCAGCGCGAGAAAGACTCCGTTCACATTTTCGCTGCGCAAAGCAGCATTCATGATTGCCGGCGAAAGCGAATGCGACACAGGATCTCCCGCAACCCCATAAACTTTAGTGACTGCGTCCACCTGGTCGATGCGATAAATGCTGCGCAACTCCTGCGCTGTTACTTGCCCGGGCGCCGTCTTGTCGTCCGCCGTAAGCGCGGCGAAAGTGAAGGTTCGAGAAACTTCATCATAGTGACGTTGTCGTAAAGGCTCGTGGCCATGCTCACGATCTTGTAGAAGTCCGCCGGGTAAGCCGACATTTTCTTTAGCGTCTCATCGAGTTTTTGAGTCGCCCGGAAATCATGAAAGGAAAGCACCACGGCTGCTTTCCCGCGGAGTTTGGCAAGCTGGGCAGGTTTCAGCCGAGCCGCAGTCTGAAGTTCAACGTCCACCAGCTGGCAGCCAGCTTCGGCAGCTTTGCCCAGGATGTCTAATTGCGAGTTGATTGGTCCCTTGAACTTGCCCCCGCTTGCCGCCCTGCGGCAGGTGGCAATGACGGTCACATGAGGGTGAGTCTCGGTGAATTCTCGAATCTTGGGAACTGCGAGACCAGGTCGGGAAATGTAGTCTAACCTTAGCTCAATAAAAGGGTTATCTCGAGAGACGGCCTCGGCTTTTTCAAGCATTTCAGCAGGATTCTGAGCTGCAATTGCAACGCAGATCCGTGGCAGCCGCAAGTGCAACAGCCTGGAATAGTGGTTATTTTCCGTGCCCATTTAATCGCGCGATATTACAGGGACATAGCACCGGAGCGCAACAGCATTGCACTATTTTAGGGCAGTAAACTTTTTAACAACCCCACTAGTAGACCTGCGTAACCTTGACCCCCGGTGGTTACCTTGCTACTTTCCACATTGGAAGTTTCTTTGTTTTAAGCAACTTAGAGAAACACCGTGTCAGGCGCGGGCCTGGGAGGAATCATGAAGAGAGTAGTATTTTTTCTGTTGCCATTGCTAGCCGGACTTTCCTGGGCGCAAGAGGGAGCACTGTCCGAACCAACTCCTGAGGGTACCGTCGCGACGACACTCAACTTCCCAACGGAGAAGGTCCAAACTCCAAGGCCGGTTGACGTTTACTGTGCCGGGTTTCTCAGCAAATCAGTTTCCAAGAGCAAGTTCGTAACCGGCGGAGTTGAGTCGCCGTTTACCACGCTGTTTGGCAATCGCGATATTGTTTACTTGCGCGGAAGGGACTATCAGGCCGGTCAGCAATACACCATCGTTCGAGAATTGAGAGACCCCAACCTGTACGAGCTCTATCCGGGACAGTCCGGTGCGCTTAGAACGGCAGGGACACCTTACGAAGACGTGGCGCGCGTGCGGGTCATCGATACTCGTACACGGATGGCTGTTGCCCGCATCGAATTCAGTTGCGATACAGTGGCCCCGGGCGACTTGGTAGCTCCTTTTGAGGAGAAATCACTAGTCAACTTTCATCCTCCGATCCGCTTTGACCGCTTTGCTCTTGCCAGTGGTCAGGTCAACGGGCGTATCCTACTGGCCAAAGACTTCGATTCCGAACTGGGAACGGGCGCAAAAGTTTACATGAGCATTGGCGCAAACCAGGGATTGAAGGTTGGCGATTTCCTTCGCGCAGAACGCACTGCCAATACCATCATGAACGATGCGGTGGAGTCACTATCGTTTAGCGCTGACGCGTATGAAATGACTCAAAAAGAGCCCCCGACAATTAATCCCGCCATGTTCGACCGTGGCCGTGGGCCGACTATCCATACCGGCGAAATGCCGCGCCGTGGGGTTGGCGAAATTGTGATCGTCGGCACTACGCCTACCACTTCTACCGGTATGATCGTGTTCACACTCGAGCCAGTGCACGTAGGCGATACCGTGGAGCTCGATCAGCAATAGTTTGGAAGCTATATTGTTCGCGTGAATCGGGGAGGAGATATCCTTCCCGATTTTTTTGTCTTAAGGCGCGCCAGCAAACGACTAAACGCTGTCCAACGGATCCGCAAACACTTCAGCGGTAAAGGCCTCTATAGCAGCCCCGCTGCGCCAGGCGTCCGGCAGCAGTCCGGCCTTAAGGCAGGTTTGCTCTAAAAAGGTGAGCCGGTTCCAGCTGTGCTCCACCGGCACCTGGGGCAGTAGCAGGCCGCGCTGAGCACCCGCAGAGATCACCAGCCCATGACGGCCAATCTGAATATCATCCGGGGAAATCGGCTGCAGGGGTGAAAGAACACTGATTGAAATCCGGATTGAGCGCGCTTCTTCGATGCGCACCGGCGGAAAGCGCGGATCCTCGCAAGCCGCAGCCCGTGCGCTTTCCACTACTGCGCGATAGAGTGGCAAAATCGCTGCAGGGAATCCCACGCAGCCTCGCAACTTTATATCTGAATACAGGGTGGTGAACACTCCTCGGGGCTCAGCCAAATGCGGAGAAACAACCGGCAGAGAGATATCCCGTCCTAATAGAAAAGAGAGAATCGACTCGTGAGCGATGTGCAGCAATAACTTTCGCTCTTCGGGAGTGTAGGTCTGCGAGCCGGTAGAAGCGAGGGCTGAAGGCGACGACTCAGATGGCGGCAACATTGCGCTTCTTGCGCCGGCTGAGGATGAATGACTTCCGTTGGCGCTTTGCGGCATGGCGGTCGATTCTTCGCCAGAACGCGGCAAAATAATCGCCGGCTGAAATCAGGGATAACGCAACCATGAACCAAATTGCAAGAAAGGCGGTCCAGTGAACCGAAAAGACGTAGCGGCCGACCGGCCACTCCTGCCAGCGATGATCGAGAATCACCGCTACCACCGAAACAATCTGCACGAACATTTTGAATTTTCCCAGGTCGCTGGCTTCGATCGTGAATCCCTCAGACGCAGCTATGGCGCGCAAGCCGCTAACTAGAAATTCTCGTCCGATAATTACCACCGCAATCCAGGCTGGAACCAACCGGGGATTAAACTGCACGAGCGTGATAAAGGCGGCTGCGATCAGCAGCTTGTCGGCGAGAGGATCCAACAGGATTCCCATGGTCGTGATCTGGCCGCGCCGGCGGGCTATGTAGCCGTCAATTCCATCGGTGATCGAGGCTGCGATGAACAGAGCCGAAGCCAGAATTTCTTTCTCCCCATTCGTACTACTTAGCCGGCTAGTCGAGAGCACCCACATCAGCAGAGGAATCATGCAAATGCGGATGAGCGTGATGGAATTGGGCAGATTCACAGCAAAACGCACGGGAGATCCCGCGGCGATACTTGATTATCCTCCACCGGGATTCGCGAAAGCAACGCGCAAAAGGAGGGTATCTCGAGCCTCCCCGGAGGCGCTGCGTTCGTGTGCGAGTTTTACCATTACGGGCCTTGGGTGGTTCCTCTCCGACTACATCGACATTGACCGCGTAGTTGCCGGGAGTGAGTTGGTTCCCGAATGGAAGTTCCATGTCGTGCGTATCCTTCTTCAGCGGAAAATGTTGATAACCGATCGCGGTGGCCCTCCCGATATCGTTGACAGCCAGCACTGTGAAGGTCAGCTCAAAATCACGCCCGGTGCGGTTCGAAACTTTAATCGATCCATCGATTCGCTGGCCGTTGACTTGAGCCTTCCGCAGCCACTCTGCAGTCAATGGAATATAGCTACTGAGCACCAAGTCTTGTTTGGCTTGCATAGGCGGGCGGTTGTTGTCGGTGACCAAAACCGTGAATTTGGATTGACCAGGTTCATCAAGAGTTCCCGTTAACGTACCGTCTGGGTTCAGCTGAATACTCCGCGGCAAAAACCCGCCAACTATGCGCCAGTGGTAAGGCTCGATTCCGCCGGCAGCCTGCAGTCGTGCCGTGTATTGCTCCCACAACGATGCCTTGGGAATCCTCTTGGTAAAAATTGAAAGGGAGGTCGCGGCCGGAGCCTGCTGAGCGCAGCTGGGAATCGCTGCCATCGCAAGCCACACCAGCAGAATTTTTCGCAGCCGAAACACTCCAAAATTATAGGCGGAACGGACGGCTGAGTAGTGACAACGGGCAGTTCGGCGTTGGAGCGCCAGACTCTGGGAGCCGCGTTTTACATGCTGTTTTGTGATCGAAATTGCCGGAAGACGCGATTTTTGTGGCCTTTTTTGGTTCCCAGAGCAAAAAACCCGCATAAAATGCGGTTATTTTGCTGTTTTTCCACAGCTCACGGTATTAAGATGAATGCGCATTCCCGCAGAAAAAATTATTCGCGAACTAAGAGGAGGATTCATGGCAGCAGGACTTACCAAGACACAACTCATCCGTCATCTGGCGGAAAAAACGGAGTTAAATAACAAGACCGCGGCCGCATTTCTGGAGCACCTGGCCGATACCGCCATCAAAGAGACCAAGAAGAGCGGCGTATTTGTGGTTCCCGGCCTCGGACGCCTGGTGAAGGCGCACCGCAAAGCCCGCATGGGACGCAATCCGCAGACCGGTGAGCCGATCCAGATCAAGGCTAAGACCGTAGTAAAGTTCCGCGTCGCCAAAGCCGCAAAAGACGCAATCGCTCCCAAGAAATAGTTTTCCTGATTCTGATAAAAAAGCCGGCCCAATGCCGGCTTTTTTATTGCCATCAATTCATTTGTTACTTCGTGTACTCATTCTTGACCACTTCGCCGCTTTTCATCACGAACTTCACATGCTGCAAGCTTGTAATGTCCTGCAACGGATCCCTATCGACGGCAATGATATCTGCCCACTTGCCGGGTTGCAGTGTCCCGATCTTATCCGACCAACCAAGGAGGTCGGCGTCGTTGATGGTAGCGGTTTGAATCGCTTGCAATGGACTCATGCCCAGGCTCACGTACACCGCCAATTCGTGCGCATTTAATCCGTGCGGATAGACCGCGGCATCGGTTCCCATCCCAATTTTGACGCCGGCCTCAAATGCTTTTTTCGCATTCGCCTTTCCTGTTTGTGAAACCATTTCCATTTTCTTTTTCGCGTAATCGGGAAGGTTGGCTTCGTGAGCGTGCTCTCTTTGCCAATCCACCAAATAGAGCGTCGGGACCAGGTAGGTGCCGTTCTTCTTCAGCGTAGCCACCGCCGCGTCATTCATCAGGTGCCCGTGCTCGACCGAATCCACGCCGGCTTCTGAAGCCCAGATCACGCCCTGTGCCCCGTGCGCATGCGCTGCAACTTTTCTGCCGAGCCGGTGAGCGTCGGCAACAATGGCCTTCATTTCCTCGAGGGTGTATTGCGAGGCGTTGGGATCGTCGCCTCTTGAGAGCACCCCGCCGGTGGCGCATACCTTGATGAGATCAGCGCCATACTTAATGACCTCACGCACTTTGTGCTGCACCTGCTCAACTCCATCCGCAACTCCGCCCTCTGTGGCATGAAACTCGAATGGCAGCAAGTCGTTATCGCAATGTCCGCCCGTGATGCCCAGCGGCGGCCCACTCACCAGCATGTGCGGTCCGGGCACATCACCAGCATTGATCGCGTCGCGCAGGGCGACATCGGCATAACCGTCTGCCCCCACATTGCGCACCGTCGTAATGCCGGCTTCGAGCGTGATGCGAGCGTTGTGCGCTCCGATCAAGGCCTCACGCGGCACGGAGATGCCGAGGGAGTCATATCCAAAATGCGGATTGAAAGTCAGATGCGTGTGCGCGTCGATGAGGCCCGGCAGAAGGCTCGCATTGGGCAATTCGATCGTATTGTCATCAGCTGAGGACTGGACTGCAGAAGCCGGGCCCACACTGACAATTTTGTCGCCTTCGATAACGATGGCCTGGTTGGTTTCAATTTTTCCGGTCTTAACATCAAGCAACTTTCCGGCGTGAATGACGGTTCGTTTTCCCGGTGCCTGGGCGCAAGTCGAGGCAGCGAGCGCGAGCAGAATAAAAATCGACCACCAGGATTTCGTCCGTCCTATAAGTTTTTTCATCGCTTCCTTTTTACCTTAATTTCTTGCCTGCAGATTTTCTTGCCGCGGAAGGCCCAGAGATCATTGCTTCTGCTTCAATTTCCACCAGCATCTCCGGCGAGACCAGCGCAGTAATTCCCAACATTGCAGTCGCCGGGCGAATCTTGCCGAAGAACTCACCATGCGCTTTTCCAACTTTTTCCCAGTCAGCGATGTTGGTCACGTACATTCTCGTGCGGACTACATCCCTTAAGCTCGCACCCGCTTTCTTCAGCGCCGACTCGATATTCTTCAACGTCTGCCTGGCTTGCGCGTATGCGTCTCCGGGAATGATCTTTCCGTCCGGTCCGGTTGCGGTTGTTCCGGAGACATAAACGCAATTACCGCTGCGGACTGCGCGCGAATAACCGACCACCGGCTCCCATGGAGTGCCGCTGGAAATGTTTTCCCGTTTCATATTTTTCTCAATTGAACGGTTCGCTTGCCCGGAATGAGATTGCCGACGCCCACGTAGCTGGGAATTGTATCGAAAGCCGGTGTCCTCTGAGAAGTTTCCGCCTCTCGCACGGGCTTATGGGTGCGATTAGCAGCCACCCGTTTCGAGTGACAACAATTCACGGTGAGAACTTCTCCTAATTTTCCGTGTTTGTAACTAAGTAGGAACGCGCAGTAGTTCCTATGGCGGAAGTTACTTGATTTCGTTTGTTTGATCCAGTATTCAGGCAGAATGCGGAGTTAAAGGGCATCGAATCGTATTAGGTCGGAGGTGCACGATGGTTTCGGACGATCATCCACTGCAGCAGC
>QHZX01000004.1:0-3467 GCA_003224835.1 Acidobacteriota bacterium
ATCTTGAGCGCCGCAAAGGGCCCGCAGCGCCAGTCCAGTCCCGTAGGGACGACATTTAAATAGCCCAGCGCTTCAGCGCTGGGTTGCGTAAGCGAAAGACAAACGCGAGGGCGAAGCCCGAGCAAGGCCCGTCAAATCGACTTCACCGGAATCGCCGTCACATCTTCCACCAGCCCCACTTCTTTCTGCAAAAACGGCTCGGCATAACTCACGCCCGCCATCATCCCGTAGAATCTGGCCATAGCTTCAATGCGCCCTCGGATTTCCGCGCGGGCAGGGAAGATATCTTTGCCGGCCTCCTGATCGCTGAACTGTGATTTGTACGCCATCAACGACTCAAAGCGCGCCTCGAATTGTTCACTGATGTCCACCACGAACGTGGGGCGAATGTCGTAATACAACGTCGCATAAATAATTTTGAAGGGCCTGTGTGGCGCGGGCGCCTCGCCCGCGTTTGACGAAGAATAGGCCACGCGGTTTGAATCGGGAAGGGAACTACGTTCAGCGTTGCGCGGGTCAGCAGATCCGGGAAGGGCACGACTTCCAATCGTGCCACCAATGCCCCGGGAACGGTCGGTTTTAGCCGCTGAGGGAACATGTTGTTTTTCCCCAGCCACGACGCTGGCCACCGCTGACGCAACCTGGCTGAATGCTGACTGCTCATCGCTGATTGCTCTGTCTACATCCAGTTTCGCCAGCCCCGCCAGAAAACACGCCTCAAACCCAAGCTTCGACGCCGTGTAATGGTCCGGATGCCGCCCCTCCCAGTAGGGGAGTATCACCACTCGCGGCCGAGTTTGGCGAATAACGCGTGCGACCTTCAATCGGTTCTCCCAGGTGTTCTCCACGCGACCGTCAGGAATATCCAGCGCCTCGCGCCACGAAACTTGCAGAAGTCTCGCCGCCTCCGTCGCCTCTCGCGCGCGGTCTTCCGCTGTCCCTCTGGTTCCCATTTCGCCGCGCGTCAGGTCGAGAATTCCCGTACGATGTCCGCGTTCCGCCATCTTGAGCAGCGTCCCGCCGCAAGTCTGTTCAACATCGTCGCGGTGCGCGGCGATTGCCAGGATGTCGAGCGCTGAGGTCAGCATCAGTCACAAGAGCATAGCGGCACATCGTAAGACATGGCAACCGCCTTCCTGCGGCGTGATCCGACCGATGTTTGATAGTACGGTGGACAATGGACAATGCACGACCGGGAAGGGCACGACTTTAGTCGTGCCACCACGATGCCGACTTGTTCCGGCTTCAGCCGCTGAGGGTAAACCAGCACCACCGTGGTAGAGAGGCGATTTACGGCCGCACTCGGCGAAATCTTTGAACCTCAAACACAAGTTAATGGTAGTTTTATATCCCAGCC
Organism: Acidobacteriota bacterium; assembly: GCA_003224835.1. Classification (GTDB taxonomy): domain Bacteria; phylum Acidobacteriota; class Terriglobia; order Terriglobales; family Acidobacteriaceae; genus Gp1-AA145. The sequence continues at coordinate 1,358 of QHZX01000004.1, forward strand.
ACAAACATAGAATGCTTCCACACTGGCACGTCCTCGGTGAAATTTTCGTTCGGACCCTCGTAATCTACCTCGTCGTCCTGATCGGAGTGCGCCTGAGCGGCAAACGCGAGGTCGGGCAGATGACTCCCTTCGACCTGACCTTGTTATTGCTTCTTAGTAATTCGGTGCAGAACGCCATGACCGGCCCTGACACTTCGCTTACGGGTGGCATTGTTGCTGCGCTCACTCTGCTGCTGATGAATTACCTCATCGCCGAATTTTCCGGCGCCAATCGCCGCTTTCGCAAGTTCGTTCAAGGCCAGCCTAGCCTCCTGATTCATGATGGCCAAGTAATACTTCCTCATATGGCGAAGGAGCACGTCAGCATGGATGAACTGGAAAGGGCCCTGCGCGAGCATGGCATCACCACCTACCACGACGTTGCATTGGGAGTCCTCGAAGTGGACGGCTCAATCAGTCTGCTTAAGTACGAAGACTTGAACCCGGCGGCGCACACCCATCTTTCGCGGCGAAAGCATATACCGAAACACGAGTAAACACATGAGAAAACCAGTGCGACTCGCTGATCTCTACCACTGACTACCAGCCACTGATCACTGCTTTTTGATTACTACCGGCACCTCGTCATAGGGCGCGATAGTCACCGTCAGTGACTTGCGCGCGGCGAACTCATCAGCCTTCACGGGAAAGCTGACCACGATTGTGCCCGATGTCTTGCTTCCCGAATTCAACCTCGTTTCCGTCGTGAGGAAGGGAAGCGCGTGCTGTTTGAGATCTGGAAATGCCTGGAAGTACCGCTGCGCGTCAACCGCAGGGGCGGCGTCATCGCTGTTTGTCTTGCCGCCCGAATCCAGCGACGCCTGAATAGTGTGAATCCACGACGGCTTATCGGAATTGTTGTGCACGGTGACATTGATCGCAACCATCACCATGTTCTGATCAGGCACCGCAATTGACACCACGTCGTCGATCGTTCCCGAAGAAAGCGCGTGTGCCCGGTGCGTCATCGAATACGCCGCGACAATTACCAGCACTACAGCAATGCAGATCGCGAGGATACCCGCCGGAGGAAGGTTCTTGCGCGCGGTGCCGTACTCCTCGCCGATATCAAAATCGGTCGGCTGGTTCGGCTGGGTTTGCTGAATTTGGGTTTGCTGAGACTGGCCTTGTCCAACTTCGTTCTTCTGCGTCACGCTGGAAGATGAATCTGCGGGCGGAGGCGGCGTAGGGGTTGAACTCGACATGGAGACCTCCTGCTCAGGGAATTGTACTCGCTGCGCCCAGCGTCCTGATTTTCCTGAGCTAACCACAAACCGGGTGCCCCATCCTACGCGATTTTCGTAGGCTGGGAACCACGACAATCAAGACTCATGCTTCATTGCCCTGGCAAATCTGTCTACCGGCAACGTATTCAGCACATCATCCGGCGTAAGCCACGCCCGCCGAGCCTGCAGCACCCCATAGCGAATCTTCTCCATATGTGACGTATGGTGCGAATCTGTATTGATCACGATCTTCACTCCACGCTGCTTCGCCATTCGCAAATGCCGGTCGCAAAGGTCCAGCCGGTCCGGATACGCATTCAACTCCATCGCCACTTTATTCCGCGCCGCCGCGTCGAGCACCGCATCCATGTCGTATGCATACGCATCTCGCCGCAGCAGAATCCGCCCAGTCGGATGCCCAATAATCGAAACATTCGGATTCTCAATCGCCTTGAGCAACCGCGCCGTCATTTCTTCCGCCGATTGATTAAAGTGCGAGTGCACGCTGGCGATTACCAGGTCCATCTGCTCGAGCACCGAATCGGAAAGATCAAGCGAGCCGTCGCCCAGAATATCCACTTCGATCCCCGCAAAAATCCTGATCCCCTCAATTCCTTCTCCGGTCCTGCGAATTCGCTGAATGTGCTCAACCGCGCGCGCATCATCCAGCCCATTCGCGAACGCCAGGTTCTTCGAATGGTCCGTAATGGCCATGTACTTGTACCCATGCTCCCTCGCCGCCTCCGCCATCTCCACGATTGTGTTTCGTCCGTCGGTCTCGATGGTGTGCATGTGCACATCGCCCCGCAAGTCTTCTTGCGAGATCAACCTTGGCAACGCATGCT
>QHZX01000004.1:3488-6613 GCA_003224835.1 Acidobacteriota bacterium
TCCCGCCACCACCTGCTGATCATCCAGCTTGGCCAGACTGTATTCATTCAGCGTGTATCCCAACTTGAGCGCCCGTTGCCGCAGCGCCACATTGTGCCCCTTCGATCCGGTAAAGTACTGCATCGCCGCCCCAAATGACTCCGGCGGAAGAAATCGCACATCCACCTGCATCCCACCGCGCAAACGGAAGCTTACCTTGTTCTCGCCCCGCGCAATGATCTCCATCAGCCCCGGCAACTTGATGATGTGTTCAATCAGCTTTTCGCGATCATCATCGTTGCAACACGCCGGTCCCGTAACCAGAATGTCGAGGTCGCCGACGGTCTCACGCCCGCGGCGAAGCGAACCGGCAGGAATTGCTTTCTCAACCCCCGGATAATCCTTCAGATGTTCAGCAATCTTTTCCGCCTGCACCTCAGCAACATTCAGCAGAAAGCGCCCAGCAATTCGCCGATAATCTTCAATCGCCTTCAGCAATTTCTGCTCGTGCTTCTCTCCCATGCGCGGCAGTTCGCGTATTTTTCCCTCCCGCGCAAGTTTCTCCACTCCCTCCAGATCGCAAACCTGGTACGCACTCCAAATCAGCGCCACGGTCTTCGGCCCGAGCCCCTGCACCTTGAGAAGTTCCAGCATCGACGGCCGATATTTCTTCAACATCTCGGCATGCAACGACAGCTTTCCCTCATGCAGCATTTCATTCAAGTTGGCGAGCATGCCCTTGCCGATGCCGGGAATTGCCAGCACCTACTTGGGATCTTCGATCAGATCGGTAACCTGCTGTGGGAGCGCCTCAATAGCCTCGGCCGCATTGCGATACGACCGGATACGAAACGAGTCCTGCCCATCAACCTCTAGCAGGTCTGCAGTTTCGTATAGAATCCCAGCAATAGATTTGTTGTCCACGGGAAAAGATTAAATCAAAAATTGATTATGAAGACCCGGGCGTTCGCGCCGGAGGAATGCATTCATGGAGCTCGGAAGGTTTGCATAGATCGAGCTTTGCTATGCGAACTCGGCGACCGTCTCGGCGATCTCTGCGGTTAAAAGCTTTGCCGTTGACTTAAAAATCTACGAACTCTGCTCCTTAAAAAGATGCCCCATCTTCTCTCTTTTTATGCGCAGATAATCCGCCGTATGAGCACTCGCAGGAACTTCGCACGGCACCCTCTCCGTGACCTCGATCCCAGCCCTCTGCAGCGCGGCAACTTTATCTGGATTGTTCGAAAGCAACCGCACTCTCTTCACGTCCAAAGCCTTCAGCATCTGCGCGGGCAGTGCAAATTCGCGATGATCAGCCTTGAACCCTAGCTTCTCGTTCGCTTCCACCGTATCCAGCCCCGAGTCCTGCAATTCATACGCCTGCAGCTTCGGCATCAATCCAATGCCGCGCCCTTCCTGCTGCTCGTAAATCAAAATGCCTGCGCCCTCGCCCGCAATCATCGTGAGCGCCATCTCCAGTTGCTGCCGGCAATCGCATCGCAATGATCCAAAAACGTCCCCGGTCAGACATTGCGAATGGATCCGCACCAATGGGGCCGAGGTATGTACGTCGCCCATGACCAGGGCCACTGCCTCTTCTGGTTTGCCATTTAAAGCCGGAGCAAGCCGAAATCCATAGATTCGAAACTGCCCCCATCGGGTAGGGAAGTCAGCCGAAGCCAATTGCTTAGCGGATGCGCTCACATTTTTATTATAGAGGGGCAGAGAAGTAAGGGGCGCCCGGGCCACTATTGACCTGTCATCCCGAGCGCAGCAATTGAATTCCGACAGGAAATCAATTGCCAGTCGAGGGACCTTGAGTTTTAAGCTCACTCCTAGCACTCCCGCGATTCATCCGAGATAGGCGCGGAATCAGATATCTCTCAGCTCTGACATGACCACTAGGCACTGCTCTTCAACTCCCATACCGATATCCCCTCGATTTCTGGGGAAACAATTTGATCAGGATCAACCCGGTTACAAATCCGCCCACGTGTGCCGCGAAAGCAATGCCTCCAGTCTGATGATGGCCCGCCGAAGCCACCATGCTGGTCGCGACGAACTGAATCAGGAACCAATATCCCAGAAATACCCACGCCGGTATCCACCAAAACGTGAAGAAGATGATCAAGACCACCAGAGTCAGCACACGCGCCCGTGGGTACAGCAGAACGTATGCGCCCATTACGCCCGCAATCGCACCGCTTGCACCTATCGTTGGAACCAGCGATGCAGGATCAATCGCAATATCGGTCAGGGCAGCCGCAATCCCGCAGAGCAGATAGAAAACGAGATAGGGAAAATGCCCGAGATGATCCTCGATGTTATCTCCAAATATCCACAGGAACCAGAGATTGCCGAGTATGTGAAATAGATCACCGTGCAAAAACATCGACGTGAGAATCGTCAGAAGGGTTGCCGAAAATGGATATTGTGGCGAGCCTGACAACGCGTGAGTGAAATGCTGCGGAACCAAACCGAACTGGCCTACCAGCACGTCAAATGCGCGTCCACCCTGGAATTTCACCGGGAGCTCGAAAAAGAAGTACACAAATACGTTCAACCCAATGATGAAGTAATTCACCCAAGGTGTGCTGAATCGGGGTTGATCGTCGCGAATCGGAAACATATCGGATTTGGTAACTTGGTAATTGCGGAATCGGGTAACTGATCAGCTGCTCATTATGGAGTATTCAAATTACCAAATTATCCGATTACCCAATTACGAAATCTGATTCATGAATGGCGTTCTTATCATCGATAAGCCCTCCGGCTTCACCTCTCATGACGTCGTTGCTCGCGTGCGCCGAATTCTGCACCATCGCGCTGTCGGGCATTTGGGCACACTCGATCCTTCGGCCACCGGAGTATTGCCGCTCGTGCTCGGCAACATGACCCGTCTGGCTCAGTTTTATCTCGCGTCAGAGAAGAGCTATGAAGGCGTGATTCGCTTCGGCTTTTCGACCGACACTTATGATGCCGAGGGTGAGCCCACCAGCGAATTGCTAAGTCCATCGCTCACGCCGGAAAAAGTGCGGGAGCTCGCGACTAAGTTCACAGGAATTATCGAGCAGATACCCCCGCCATATTCAGCCAAAAAGATCGCAGGTGTTCCGGCGTACAAATTAGCTCGCAAAAAGAAGGAT
>QHZX01000345.1:0-11233 GCA_003224835.1 Acidobacteriota bacterium
TCGGTTGGCAGGAGCAGGCCTGGATTGATCTCGGTCATAGCCCTCGGATCGTGCACCTGATCACATGTGTAATGAAATGCGGGCAGGCCATACTCATCCTCGATCCAGGTTCCGAAATAGCCGGATCCATACGGTTTTTGCGCGGAATCGCCGAGAGGTAATTGCGGACTATTTCCCTGCGCGAAGCCAAAAACTTCGGGCAACAACTTGGCGGCAGCCGCAGCTTTCGCGCTATTGGCTAGGAATTGCCTGCGGTCAACGGCCATTGTTCGCTTTTCTTGAACTGGTCTCGATAGTGAGTTTCTTTGAAACTACTTGCAAGATTTTGGCGTGAGTCTTCGCCGGGGTTCCGCGAGCATCAACTACCATTACTCTTTCTGGCTCGCGGTTTGCGATCTCAAGATATGTATTACGGACGCGAGTGAAAAACGCACGGTTCTCTTTTTCAAACCGGCCCTCGTCGTTCTCAGAACTGTCCCGGCCGCGGTTGCGGCGCCGCGCACGCTCAACGCTAGCGGCCACATCGGAATCCATCAGGATGGTGAGATCCGGTTTCATATCGCCGCACAAAACTCTGTGTAACTCCAGCACTACCTTGCTCCCCAACTTGCGTCCGCCGCCTTGATAGGCCTCGCTGGAATCGGTAAACCGATCGCACAGCACAATCCGCCCCGCGTTCAGTCCGGGCAAAATTACTTCGTGAATATGCTGCGCGCGGGAGGCGAACATCAGTCCCAGTTCTGCCATCGGTGCCAGGCCAGACGTCCGGGTGTCCAAAAGCAAGCGCCGGATCTTTTCGCCGGTGTCGGTCCCGCCGGGTTCTCGCGTGACTACAACGGCATGCCCTTGTTTGCGTAGTTCGTCTGCCAGAAGTTCCAGTTGCGTGCTCTTGCCGCACCCATCCAGTCCTTCAAAGGTGATGAATTTGCCGCGCTGCGAACTCACATATCGATGATATCAACGAAAGTCTTGCCCTGAGAGGTGGGCGATATGCCGTAATTAAATCGTTTCTCCATGATCCTGAGCAAATGACGTTGAGGGTGCTGAGTGTTATAGTCATGAGTTTGTTACGACCCGAACAAAGGAGAAACTAGTGAGGATTTCCCCCCTCGTTGTCGCGTTAGTTGCTGTAATCATCTATCCTCTTGCATTGTGCGCAGTGGGCCCCGCGCCTCATATTGAACTTTCTCTTGATGCTTCTGACGCTCCACGTAAAATCTTGCACGCACAACTCACGATACCTGCAACCGCCGGAACGCTTACCCTGCTTTATCCACAATGGATTCCTGGAGAGCATGCGTCAACTGCTCCCGCGATTGATTTGGTTAGACTGAAGTTCACGGCCAAGGGCCAGTTTCTTAAGTGGCGCCGCGATCTTGCGGATAACTGGGCAATCCACGTGGAAGTACCAGCCGGGGTCCAGGAAGTACACGCCTCACTGGACTATCTTGAACCAGGTGAGTCAGACCAGAGCCTGTTTTCTGCCGGTTCTTCGGCGACACAAAAAATGGCTGTAATCAGCTGGAACCAGGTACTGCTCTATCCCAAAGGCTGGACCGCCGATCAGCTTACTTATTCCGCCTCGCTGCGCCTGCCTGCGGGCTGGAAATTTGGAACACCGCTACAGGTGGCATCGAAATCGGGAGACGAAGTTCACTTTGAGCCGGTTTCGCTTTATACACTCGTGGATTCGCCCGTGATCAGCGGTGAGTATCTCAAAGTCGTTCCCCTCAATCAGGGCCAGAATCCGCCTGTCGAAATGGACATCGCTGCCGACAGCAGCATTGCTCTCGAAGCTCCCCAAGAGGTATGGGGGAATTACAGCAATCTGGTGAAACAGGCGATCACGCTATTCGGAGCTACCCATTACCGCGACTACCACTTCGTTTTCAGTCTGAGTGATCACGTTGCTCATTTTGGCCTGGAGCATCACGAATCGAATGACAGCCGCTCCGAAGAACGGACGCTGATCGATCCTGAAATCAGAGCCCTTCATGCCGGTCTGCTGCCACATGAATACGTGCATTCGTGGAATGGCAAATATCGGCGGCCGGCTGACTTGACCACTTCGGATTACGAACAGACGATGCAAGACGATTTGCTGTGGGTCTATGAAGGCTTGACCGATTACCTGGGCGATGTGCTGACCGCGCGCAGCGGGTTGTGGACACCGGAGCAATATCGCGAGGAATTGGCCCGGTCTGCCGCTATGCTGGATCATCGACCGGGCAGAACATGGCGGAACTTGCAAGATACCGCAGATGCGGCCGCGCTACTGTATTACACGCCCAAGGAGTGGGATTCCTGGCGGCGCGGTGTTGATTATTACGATGAAGGCGAACTGGATTGGTTATGGGTAGACACCATCATTCGCCAGCGTACCAGCGGGAAAAAGTCGATCGATGATTTTTGCAAACTGTTCCACGGCGCGCCCAGTACTGCGCCAATGATTAAGACCTACACTTTCGACGATGTGGTAAATACGCTGAATCAGATCGCGCCTTACGATTGGCGCGGGTTCTGGACCGAGCGATTGACGAGTCATGGTCCGGGAGCTCCGTTGGGCGGAATTGAAGGTTCAGGCTGGAAGATTGTTTACGACGAAAGCCGGTCGGAGATGATGCGCGCATGGGAAAACGATCACCGTACGCTCAATGCGGCATTTTCCGTGGGGCTAATCGTAAAAGAAAATGGCGAGATTGAAGACACGATCGAAGGCATGGACGCGGCCCATGCTGGCATTGGGCCAGGGATGAAAATTCTTGCCGTCAACGGGCGACGCTTCACACCACAGGTGCTTCGCGATGCGCTTTATGAAGGAAAGAACACTTCACAGCCGTTGCAGCTGCTGGTCGAGAACACCGACTATTTCCGAACGTTCGTCATTGATTATCACGGAGGGGAAAAATATCCGCGGCTGGTGCGTGACGACTCGAAGCAAGACGCGCTGAGCGAAATTATTCGAGCGCACTGAACCGAATTTCTTGCTAGATACTCTCCTGAACTCCGGCAAAAAGATCTGTCTCTGCTTCTGCGGGTATGGCGTTCACGGAGGCTACGAGGTGATACAGTTCGCCGTTCCCGCGACGGCGGGCGTTCTGTTCAAAGAGGGACCATAGCGGTGACTGGGTTTGGTGGGCCTTGAAGGCTGAAATTTTAGTCTCAAGATACTTGCCAATTTCAATCATCGTGCTCTGAGGCGAAAACGTGATCGGCGGCCGGTTGGGTAGGGCGAAGTCCGCGGTCCCGTAATACAATTTTTGCGCTCTGTGCGGACTGAGTCCGTCCTTCAATTGGTCGGCGTAGCGGTTGGGGCGTCCAGCCCAATGAAATGCGAGTGTTGCAAACATACCCGCCATCGAATGATCGGGATGCCCTGTGACACCTCCCTCGCCGCCGAATGTGATCATCACGTGTGGCCGGAACTCCCGGACCCGCGTGGTCAAGTCGTAAACAACGCGATTGAGTTCCTGCCGATAAAGCTGTCCATCGGGATAGTTCAGAATGATTGGTCGCGAAACTCTTAGGATTTCGCAGGAATCCGCGAATTCCCGCCTACGAAGCTCCGCCAGTTCCTGATCATTTCGCGCGTTTCCGCGATGGGTTGCGGCCTGTCCAGGAGTAAGACAAATCACCGAAGTTTCAATGCCGCGATCGTGGTACGCCAGCAGCGTTCCCCCAAATCCACCGGCTTCATCGTCGGGATGCGCAGTGACGCACATCAATCGCAACATGGGCTGATTGTAGCGGATGTGCAGAGATTCGCAGAAACTGGGCAATTGTTTTCCTAATATAAAGCTGGTGGAAAAAACCGCATCCAACAATAATGAGGCAGGGTCCTTATGCACGTGCTAATGACGTCGGATACGTTGAACGGCAGCATTTGGACGTACACGCGTGAACTGATCACCGGCCTGATCGGACGCGGACTGCGTGTGACTCTGGTGAGTTTCGGCCAGATCCCCCTACCTGAGCAAACGGTCTGGATGGAGCGGCTGCGCGGCTTGGAATATCGGCCGACGGCATTTCGTCTGGACTGGATGCAGGAAGGCCAGCAGGATTTCGGAGAGGCATCTGATTATCTTTGCGCGGTAGCCGCCGAAACAAAGCCTGACATTTTTCACTCCAATCATCTTTGTTACGGCTCATTGCCGGTCTCAATCCCGCGAATTGTCGTCGCGCATGGCGATCTGATCACTTGGTGGAAATCAGTTCATGGACATGGCCCGAAAGAAAGTGCATGGTTGCAGTGGTATCGGAACACGACTGCACAAGGTCTCTCTGAGGCTTCTGCGGTGGTCGCGGGTAGCGATTGGATGCTCGAGGCGGTACGTGCCAGCTATCCCTCGTCCATGAATGGGACGGTGATTAACCATGGCCGAAATCCGATTCATTTCAATCCATATGTGACAAAAAATAATGCTGTGCTGGCGATCGGACGGATTCTGGATCCTGCGGCCCAGATCAACCTGCTGGCCGAACGGTCTCATCCTGTGCCGGTGTGTGTGGTGGATGCCAAACAGCCGGAGCATTGCAGCGAAACAGTCGTTCGTACCGATGTTGGTTTCAATGACGGACAGGAAGGCGTGGTGCTGCGCGGCCCACGCTCAGAGACGCAGTTGCGCGTGCTTTACAGCCGAGCGTCGATTTATGTCTCAGCTTCCCGCTATGAGCCGACCGGCATGACAATCCTCGAAGCGGCCCTCTCACGCTGTGCGCTCATCCTCAATGACATTCCCGCAATGCGGGAGATTTGGGGTCCGGCGGCCGTATATTTTCGCACTAACGATGGCGACAGTCTCAGCGAAGCAGTGCGAATTATCAACAGCGATGCAGAGCTGCGCCGCAGTTTTGCGAATCGCGCCTTCAACCGCGGCCGTGAGTGTTACAACGCGAACCGCATGACCAGCAATTACATCCAGCTTTATCGCACTGCAGCCAGCCAAAACGCCAAAGCTGCATAAGACAATAGCCGCTAGTGGCAGACCTTCCGCAGAAGCTGATATCTTTCTTGGTTGCTCTTCAATCGGAGGAAGCATGGCTGCCGTCAAAATCACTGTCAGGAAAAATGGTCCTTATCGCGTCGAGGCTCCAGAAGGTTCGGTTGAGTTGGTGGACGCCGACGGAAATAAATATGATCTGACCGGCAAACCAGCCTTCTCCCTCTGCCGGTGCGGGGCTTCGGTCAATAAACCATTCTGTGACGGAACTCACAGCAAGATGGGTTTCCAGGCCGCCGAGGCCGCGGTGAAGAAATCTGAAGAAGGCGCCCAGACATAATCAGTCCTACCGCGTCGAATAACCGGGACAAAGGGGCAAATGGGAGACTCGAAGGACAAGGAACTGGGAATGCGCCGCGATATTACGCGGCGTGATTTTTTAAATGGTATTGCAATTACATCGGGGCTTGCCATGCTGCCCCCGCATCTGTTGGCGGCGCTGCAGAATGATCTTGATCCGGAAAAATCTCCAAACTACTATCCTCCATCGCTGACAGGCTTGCGTGGCAGCCACATTGGATCATTCGAAGTTGCTCACAGCCTACGCGACGGGGACTTCTGGCAAAAAGCTGGAACTCCGATTGACACCGGCGAGAAATTCGATCTTATCGTCGTCGGCGGAGGAATCAGCGGGCTATCCGCAGCTTACTTTTTCCGCAAGTCGAATCCCAACGCCCGCATTCTGATTCTGGAAAATCACGATGATTTTGGCGGCCATGCGAAACGAAACGAATTCACGGTAGTGGATCGCAAGCTTTTGGGGTATGGCGGAACGTTCTCGATCGAAAGTCCGGCGCCATACAGCACAGTTGCAAAGGGCGTTGTAGAAGAACTTGGAATCGACGTTGCTTCTTTCCCCAAGTACGTTTCCAAGAACCTTTACAGCTCGTTGGGGTTGCGCCCGAATATTTTTTTCGACAAGCAAACGTTTGGCGCTGACAAGCTGGTCATCAATCCCGCCCCGATCGGTGGCGGGGAGAGCAGCGATTCTCTACGCGGGTCGGCTGATTCGTGGAAGGCGTTTCTAGCCGAGGCGCCGATGTCTCAAAAGGCGAAACAGGACTTTCAGGGACTGTTCACAGACTCGACTGATTATTTCCCCAGGCTTTCTTCGGATCAAAAGAAAGACCGGCTCGCGCGCATTAGCTACGCAAAGTTCCTGACGGATATCGCGCACATCGATCAAGAGATCGTGAAACTTTACCAGGCCGCCCCCCACGGATTGTTCGGCGTGGGAATTGATTCGGTTTCAGCCCAGGACGCGTGGGGTTTGGGTTTGCCGGGGTTCTCAGGAATGAAGCTTGAGCCGGGCCCAGGCAAAGGCATGAACCGAGATGCCATTCCGAATGCCGAAGCGGAAAAATACTTTTTCCATTTTCCAGATGGAAATGCATCGATTGCGCGAATGTTGGTGCGCAAGTTAATCCCGCATGTGATCGGGGGCAATTCTGCAACCGACATCATCAGCCAGAAGGCGGATTACGCAAAGATTGACGATTCATCATCGCCTATTCGCATCCGGCTGAACAGCACCGTCGTGCGGGTGAAACACGTTGGCGATCCGGCAACTGCAAAAGAAGTTGAAATCACCTACTCACGGTTTGGCAAACTTTATACCGCCCGCGCGCCATACACGGTGCTCGCCTGCTGGAATATGGTGGTTCCGTACATTGCTACTGAACTTCCGGAGCATCAGAAGAACGCTCTGAATTCTGCGGCGAAAGTTCCTTTGCTGTACACGAATGTGGTTATCCGCAATTGGACCTCTTTTCAGAAGCTCGGCACTAGCTCCGTGTACGCACCCGGCTGTTATCACTCGGCATTCACGCTGGATCTGCCGGTCAGCATTGGCGAATATCAATGCTCAAAATCACCCGATCAGCCGATCGTGATCCACATGATGAAAACACCTTGCAAACCCGGCCTTCCGGCCCGCGATCAACATCGCATGGGACGAATTGAGTTATTCATGACGGAATTCGAAACCATGGAACGCCAGATTCGCGACCAACTCGCGCGCGCGCTTGGTCCTGGAGGATTCGATCCTGCTCGCGATATCGCTGCAATTACCGTGAACCGCTGGCCGCACGGTTACGCCTACGAGTACAACTCGCTGTGGGACAAATTTTGGATCGATGGTGGAGAGATTCCCTGTGAGGTGGCGCGCAAACCTTTCGGCCGAATTACAATCGCAAATGCCGACGCGGGAGCATATGCGTATACAGACGGCGCTATCGATCAGGCGTGGCGGGCGGTACAGGAAATCCTCGGTAGAGGATAACGGCACGAAAAGCCCTTAACCGCAGAGTTCGCTGAGCCTAACGCAGAGAAATCCGAGTTTCAGTTCTGCATTGTGACTTTTACATTTTTACTTCTGCACTCTCACTCTCACCTTTGCGATTATTACTTCTGCATTCTGCATTCTGACTTCTTACTTCTGAATTCTCCGTCAGTGGATAGTCTTGGTCTTTCGCGACATGTAATCCATCAACAGATATTGTCCCAGCGTGTATGGGGTTGTGAAGTAGGCTTTGCCACGGCACATCTCAGTCACTTTCTGTACGAATTGGACCAAGCCGTAATCAGAAGCCAGCATAAAGGTGTTGATTAGAATTCCGGCGCGCTTGCATTTAGAAACTTCTTCCAGTGTCTGGCTTACGACCAGCGGATCAAGCCCGAATGCATTCTTGTAGATACGGCCGTCTTCTAACGTGAGCGCTGAAGGTTTGCCATCCGTGATCATGACGATCTGCTTCATGTCCTTTTGCTGGCGCCGCAAAATGCGTTGCGCTAACCGCAAGCCTTCCCGCGTGTTGGTGTAGTAAGGGCCTACTTTCACGCGCGCCAGTTGCGAGAGTGGAATCTCTTCGGCGGAATCGTGGAACAAGATCAACGAAAGTGAATCGCCGGGATACTGCGTACGCAACAAATGTGACAGCGCCATGGCCACTTTTTTTGCCGGAGTAAAACGATCTTCGCCATACAAGATCATCGAATGCGAGCAGTCGAGCATCAGCACTGTCGCGCAAGATGACTGGTATTCGCACTGATGCACTTGCAAATCTGAATACTCAATGTTCAGCGGAAGTGTGAGCCCTTCTCGCTGAATCGCACTTGATAGCGTCGCCGTGATGTCCAGGTTTAACGTGTCGCCAAATTCGTACTGCCGCGAAGCGCCGCTCGCCTCAATCCCAGTGGCCATATCACGGGTATCATGCCGGCCAAAACTCGATTTACCCAACGATCCAAGCAGATCGCGTAGGGTTTTATATCCCAGGAAGTCGAGACTCTTGTCTGTGATCTCGAAGCGTGCTTGCTGCTGCGCGTCCCCGACCTGGCCGCCGGTGCTCGAACGCTTTGCCGGATCGTGAGGCTGATCGATGCTGATGTAGTCCTCCTGCTGCATGCGCTCGATTAGCTTTTCAACGAGCTCATCGAGCGATCCTTGGGACTGCATTTGCTGCAACTGCTCGCGAAGCTCATCGTTCAACAGATCGCTATTCAGCAGCGCCTGCTCAATCGCGTCACGCAGATCATCCAAAGTCTGATCGCCATCCGGAAGATCGTAATAGGAAAGATAGTTCTGGAAGCCACTCTGCAGCAGATAGTCAGAAAGAGCGCCGAGCAGGTCTTCCATACTCATCTCGCCGGCAGGATCAGGAACGTATTTGCTGTAGCGAATGCGTTTCATAAAAAGCTGTCAGCCGTCAGATCTCAGCACCACAAGATCGGCCAGCACTCGCCTGAAAGCTGATGATTCACAGACCCGCTAATTCAACGGCCTTCTTGTGCGATATGGAAGCTCGTCCCGCTCGTACGGCTTCTCGGTGGCTCGAGGTTGTTTTTCTCCGGCGGTGAACACCCGCTCTTCATTTCTGCCGATACGCTTCAGCGCGTACAACCCCTCCAGGATGAACTCCGCCGCCGAGACCTGTGCTTCCGCATTGTCTTTGGGACCAACGTTTACGCGTGTCAACTTGTCCATCAAGCCCTGAATCCCGCGAAGCGTCTGCAAAAGGTCGGCTGCAGGCGCACTCTCGGCAATCTGGATTTCGCCACCCAAATCGAACCATTGAATCACCTGCTGCATGTTCGCGCCAGCAAAGTACTGGTCATAGGTTTTCGCGACCGCATTTCGGATCAGCTCGCGGCTCACGTAATCTGCGCCCTTCATTTCGCCCTCGTACTCGAGTTCCAGCTTGCCAGTGATCGCGGGCAGGGCGGCATAAACATCTCCGATTCGAGGCACGGTGATCTGCTCGTTGTAGCGGATAGCGCGCCGCTCGGCGTTTGAAATCACGTTTTCCATGCAGGAAATGGGTAAGCGCTGGCTGACACCGGAGCGTTTGTCGATCCTTTTATCTTCGCGAGCAGTAAAAGCGATTCGCTCAATCACCTCACGCACATATTTTGGAATGATCAGCTTATTACCATCGCGGGTAGCCCAAGCTTCCTGAGTTGTGATTGCGATGCCTTCGTCGACAGTAGCCGGATAATGGGTGCGAATCTCTGAACCGATGCGGTCTTTAAGAGGAGTAATAATTTTGCCTCGTGCAGTGTAGTCCTCTGGATTCGCAGTGAACACCAGCCCGATATCGAGCGGCAGGCGGACGGGATAACCCTTAATCTGGACATCGCCTTCCTGCATGATGTTGAAGAGTCCAACCTGGATTTTGCCCGCCAAGTCTGGCAGTTCGTTGATGGCGAAAATTCCGCGGTTAGCGCGCGGTAGCAAGCCGTAGTGTACAGTCAGTTCGCTTGAAAGTTCATGGCCGCCACGCGCCGCTTTGATGGGATCGATATCGCCGATCAGGTCGGCAATGGTCACATCTGGAGTGGCCAGTTTTTCGACGTAGCGCTGCTCTGGAGTGAGATATGCAATTCCGGTGCTTTCGCCGCATTCAGCAATAAGCTCCTGGCATCGACGGCAGATGGGCGCGTACGGATTGTCGTGGATTTCGCATCCTGCGATGTATGGAGTATGCGGATCGAGCAGAAGCGTCAGGGCGCGAAGGATGCGACTCTTTGCCTGTCCCCGCAAGCCGAGCAAAATGAAGTTATGCCGCGACAGTATTGCATTCACAATCTGTGGGACCACCGTATCGTCGTAGCCAACGATCCCGGGAAAAATCGGGGTATCTTTACCTGTTCGGAGGCGGGCAACCAGGTTTTCACGCAGTTCGTCCTTTACCCGTCGCGTGCGCAATTTTTCTTCTGAGAATGGACTTCGGCGCAGTTCACCAAGAACCCGGGGAAAATTCATCGCGGCAACACTCCAAAATCGGCTGCGCTCTGAGTACAAGCTTCACAGCCAAACTGCTCCGATTATACGCCCGCGGTGTTTGCAGTTATTTGACGTGGCCATTGCCGCCGGCTCTTTGCTTCGTGCGCGCACTGCGGTGCAGCGCAGGTAGGATGCGCTCGAAAAAAGACATGATGGCCCGGACGCGTTCCGCTTCGGAATTCATCTCCAACAGAGCTTGCTGAAAATCAGGATCAAATGGAAGGGATCCCGCCAATCGATAGGCGAGCTGCCCGGCATTGGTTTTCTCGGTTTCTTCCACCCTGGCGCCGGCGAGTTCCATGATCTGACCATGGAGAGCGAGTGCTTTTTCTATGTCTTTGGCCGCCGCTGGTTCGCTGTCATCGTCCAGATAGAAGACTTCCGCCTGGAGAAAGGTTCGTTCCTGATTGACCTGCAAAACCTCAAACCGTTTTTGCCCTTCCACCAGAATATTCATGCGTCCATCAGGATAAGTCTTGAGCACATTGATGATTTCAGCGGTACAGCCGGTATTCACAAACGCCTCTTCTTTGGCTCGAACAATACCGAATTGGCTTTTTTTCTCCAGGCACTCTTTGATCATCTCTTTGTAGCGCGGCTCAAATATGTGCAGGGGCAGGGGCACGCCGGGGAGCAGCACCAAATCAAGCGGAAATAACGGCAATAGCATGCTCACGATCGCTCCCCGCCACGAATGTGGAGTGGAAAGGCGTCGGGCAGCAGCGCCCGCGCAAATCAATAGCATGATTGTAATCGCGTCTTGACTTGCCCCGCATAGCAAGGTACAAACCCCGCATGGCATTTTCTGATCTGGCTAAAGAAAAACTATCGGGAAAAGTGGCGGTGATCACCGGCGCTTCTATGGGAATCGGAGAAGCGACCGTGGAAATCTTCGTGCGTCACGGAGCCCAAGTCGTACTGCTCTCGCGCGATTCCGGTCGTCTGGAGT
>QHZX01000345.1:11260-15013 GCA_003224835.1 Acidobacteriota bacterium
TCAACAACGCCGGTCATGGATTGCTTGATTCAGTGGCAACCATGCGAATGGACGATTGCCGGGAAATGTTTGACACCAATTTTTTTGGCACGCTCGAAGCCATGCAGGCAGTCATTCCCATCATGAAGCAGCAAAGCTCGGGTGCAATCATGAATGTTTCGAGCGTAGCCGGCCATATTCCGTTGCCGTTTCATGCCGCTTACAGCGCCACGAAATTCGCCATGAATGCCATCGGAAAAGCGGCGCGCATCGAACTGGCCGGATCAGGAATTCAAATTACGACGGTTTGCCCTGGATATGTCCGCACTGACTTCGGCGTCAATGCGGTCAAAGGCAATGAGCGAAAGGAAATCCGGCCAGCTTCGGCTCGTGGCATAAGCGCCCGGCGGGTCGCTCGAGCTTTGCTCAACGGTTACATTAAGGAAAAGCGTGAAGTGATTGTGCCTTGGACGATGCACCCGGTGGTAAAAATTTATCAACTTTTTCCGGCGCTGGTCGAGTGGTCGATGAAACGGATGGCGAAGAGCAGATCCTGACTTGCCTATGGCCTTGAGCGCGCGCTACCCCAGTCTGCAGAAAACTGTGGTCCTGATTACCGGCGGAGCCACTGGAATCGGTGCTGCCATGGTCGAACAGTTTGCACTTCAGGGGGCGCAGGTCGCATTTGTTGATATTGATGAGAAGAGTGCGGCTCAGCTGATCGAAAATTTAGTACCTTCAGTCGCAAATCGGCCTGCGTTCTGGAAGTGCGATCTCACTGAGATACCAGAGTTGCGTTTGGCCATTGAGGCGATCGAGGCGGAACTTGGCCCAATCCGGGTGCTGGTGAACAACGCAGCCAGCGATGATCGTCACAAGTTCCCGGAAGTGACTCCGGAATACTGGGACGAGCGCATGAATGTTAATCTGCGGCACCACTTTTTCGCGATTCAAGCCGTGGCACCGGGAATGAAACGTGCTGGCGGCGGATCGATTATCAACATGAGCTCCATTTCGTGGATGATCCCGTCCACAGGGCTGCCCGCATATATAACCGCCAAAGCGGGAATCGTAGGCCTTACGCGTACGCTCGCACGCGAACTCGGGGGCGCGAACATTCGGGTCAACTGCATTTCTCCAGGCGCCATTATGATTACGCCAGATGACGTAGCCAAAATGGTGCTCTTTCTGGCGTCGGAAGAGAGTTCAGCGATCACCGGTCAAAATTTCGTAGTCGATGGCGGTTGGGTCTGATTTCCAGCACTGAACTGCATTCAGCCGATTTCTTCTAACATGGATTGCATTTCGGATTGCGCGTGGGCATCGCCCTTGCGCTCAGCCGTTGCGATCCCGTCGTGCAACATCTTCCTGGCTTCTTCGACGCGCTCCGCTTTCACCAAGGTTTGCGCGGCCATAAAATAACCGGCAGTGTAGTCAGGATTAGCGGTTAGGAGCTTGTGGAACTCGTCGAGTGCTGATTCCAATTGCCCTGCATTCGAGTACTCCATTGCCAAGCTATATCGCGCCAGAAAGTTGTTGGGATCCTGCGAAAGGATATCGCTCAGCAAGGCGGTGCGGTCCATCTGACTATTCTCCACAATCAGTCACAATTGCCAAAGCTACTGGTGTGAGTACAATCGATCAGCACAGATTCCAGGAGCTTTATTTTTGGCTTGTCCGTTTTTCATGCCCACAGAGCGCGCGGATGACATTGCCTTCCCTCATCCTGCGCGCTTGCCATTAGGATCAAGCTGGCGCGGAGGCTGCACGGCTCCCGGTCACCAGCAAGCAACGCTGAGCAGTACTGAGTTGGAATCGTGCAATCTCGGATATGCAAAGTCGTGCTCCCGTTTGCCTCAGGATCGCGCCTGCGATGCCGTGAGGTTCTGTGTGGCGACTGACTCGGCACTGATAATTTCACTTCAATTCGTGCTCGAGACGGCATACCTTCCAACCGAGCATGGGTTCCTCGAATATTCCCAGAGTTTAAAAACCTGGACCGCACCGCATTCTGACCACCGCGTGCAGAGAATGGCAGAATGTTTTTTACAGTCTTATTTTGATCGAAAATGCCCATAAACGAAGAGCAAGAACGCCTGATGCCCCGACCGGTTTGTGATTCGCAGTCGGAGATGAACGAAATCGTTTTGCCCAACGACGCCAATCCTTTGGGAGCACTGCTCGGAGGGCGTCTGATGCACTGGATCGATCTGGCCGGGGCGCTCGCTGCGCATCGTCATTCCCGCAATTATGTAGTGACCGCATCCATCGATCACTTGGATTTCTGGACTCCGGTGCACGTCGGCGATCTGGTCGTCCTGCGCTCTTCCGTAAACCGGGTGTTCACGACTTCAATGGAGGTCGGGGTCACCGTATGGGTGGAAAACTACTTACTAGACGAACTGAAGCACGTGAGTTCCGCTTATTTGACTTTCGTCGCGGTTGATGCCGCAGGGCGGCACCTGAAAGTCCCTCCTGTAATTCCCGAAACTGACGAGCAAAGGCGCCGCTATGAGGACGCGGGCCGCAGACGCGAGATCAGGAAGGCCGAACGTCAGCGCAGGCAGGCCAACGTCCCCTAATTTAAGTGCGGCTACTGCGTTGAGCGCATCCAGAATCGTGCCCAGCCGCTCACTGCTATAATCCTGCGAATTCACAGGTGCAGAAACTTGGAAGGTGCACAAAAATGTTGGTGGCCGCGGCGCTTGCCCTGAGCCTTTGTTCTATCGCATGTGACGGTTCATCTTCGGCTTCTATTACTCATACCCAAAATCCTTTAGTAGCCCAATACCAGGTCTCCGCGCCGGCGGGATCCACAGCCGTCGTGGAATTTGGACCAGACACAAATTACGGCTTCATGACAGCGGCTGTGCCGGTTAGGACAGGACTGGCGTCTGTTCTGGTTGCAGGAATGAAGCAGACCTCGACCTACCACATGCGCGCGGTCATCACGCGCGTGAACGGCACGAAATACTTCGATGCGGACCAAGTCTTCGTTACAGGGCAAGCGCCGGCAGATCGCATACCAATTATGTCCGTGACTTTGCCATCCGGATTCGCTCCCTCGCCCGGAGTGCGCCTGCTGGGCCTGAACCCTCCGCCGTATAACCCTGGCAATCCTCTGCGAGTTGTGGCACTTAATCCAGATGGCGAGTTGATCTGGTACTACGACTTTGATCCCGATCTAGGGACGGCACAGCCCATTAAACTGCTGCCCAATGGCCATTTCCTAATGGTGCTTTTCGGGGGCACCACCGGACCAGGAGGAATGGTTCGCGAAATAGATCTCGCTGGTCGAACCATTCACGAATTTACGGTAGATCAACTTAACCAATGGCTTACCACGGCGGGAGTCACCTGGAAAGCCAACGCCATCCACCATGACATTACCGAATTGCCGAATGGCCATCTTCTTGTATTGGTCAACACGAGAAAGAAATTCATCGGCCTGCCCGGACATCGTGGGATAACGAACGTACTCGGCGATGCCATCGTCGATCTGGATTCAAACTACAAGCCAGTATGGTCATGGTCGGCATTCGATCATCTCGATGTAAACCGGCATCCGATGCTGTTTCCCGATTGGACGCACGCCAACACTATCGCGTACTCGCCCCAGGACGGGAACATTGTGCTCTCGCTACGCAATCAGTCGTGGGTCATCAAGGTCGACTATCGAAATGGAGAAGGCACGGGGAATGTTATCTGGAAGCTGGGTTATCAAGGGGATTTCACTCTGCTCGATTCCACTTTGCCGGCTGATTGGTTCTATGC
>QHZX01000344.1 GCA_003224835.1 Acidobacteriota bacterium
CTTGCTTTCGAGCAGCCCAGAACCGTCGCCTAGTCTTTTGAATCTGTGCTCGAATCGCGTACTAAATTCTCGCCGCAATTCGTGAATGCTTTTCCCGGAGAACGACTCCATGAAAGAGCGAAAGGAAAATTGATACAGCTGGCATCCCCAGTACTCGATCCAGCGCAATTGCGCTTCAGCCGCACCGCTATTTGTAATTTTCACTTGTGAAATCAACACTGGATCATCACCGAATGGCGCGAAGATAACGTGATCGACACCGTAGTTCTCTGTGGCGAC
>QHZX01000005.1:0-11834 GCA_003224835.1 Acidobacteriota bacterium
CGTTGTAGTGTCTGGTCTTTTCAACCGCTGCGATGTTTGTGGGTTCCTCGACAACGCATATGAGACGCTGGTTTCGCGTGGGACTGGAACAATAAACACAGGGATCAACATCAGTGATGTTGTTGCAAACGGAGCAAAGCCGAAGGCTAGCCTTCACTTCATGAATAGCACCCGCCAATGCCGTCGCGTCCTCTTCGCTTGAACGCAGGATGTGAAAAGCTAGCCGCTGGGCAGACTTACTCCCAACACCAGGAAGTTTTTTGAGCTCGTCGATCAGGCGAGCCATCGGTTCAGCAAAGCGGGACATATATGTATTGAGTAATTTGGAAATTGAGTAATTTGGAAATATGTGAGCCGCTGCGAGGTCTGATTTTGCAAATTACCCAATTACCATTTTTCACAACTATTACATTCCAGGAATTCCCATTCCGCCGAGCATTCCACCCATGACGGATTGCATGCTGTCATCGACTTTTCTGCCTGCGCCATTGATTGCCGCCGTGATCAGGTCCTGCAACATCTCAAGATCGCCTGCCTTCACCGCCTCGGGGTCGATTTTGATGCTCAATACCTGCTTGCGCCCATCCATCTTTACCGTGACAGTGCCACCGCCAGCTGAGCCCTCGACCACGGTCTCCTGCAGTTTCTTTTGCAAGACTTCATACTGCTGCTTGGCCTGCGACATTAACTCCTGAATATTGAATCCGCTCATAATTCCCTGCTCAATTTTTTCGATAATCGATAACGGTTCGGATCTCTGCGCCAAATTTTTCTTTCATCCTCCGTACCACTGGTTCTTCCTCGGCACGAGCTCGACTGCTTCCATTCGCGTAGTGGGGCGCGGATCTTTGCGGCACCGTTGCCGGTTTCGCGCCCGACAAAATCTGCAACTTGATCGCGCGTCCTAACGCTCCACTGGCGGTGGCGATTATCAACCGTTTGGCATCGGCACTCATAGACATGTCAATCAATGTCGCGGAGGCCGCGACGGAAATGATCAGCTGATTTCCGTCAACGTTCCAGTCTCCGGCGTCGAACATGGTGCAGAGAATGTTTTGATCGGCTTTCGCTAATGCGTTCATGACTGCAACCCGAACTTGTTCCAGATTATTTGCCTGCGGTTCAGGATTTTTCTCGGGAGCCGGTTTCGCGGCCACTGCAGGAGCTGCCGATCCCATCACTACGGGTGTGGTATTCGCCGCTGCGGGCGAACGGACCGGCGCAGCACGATCATTCTCCCCCGCGGAGAACTCTGACCGCGGTGTTCCCTTTCGCGCCGAATCTGCCGCGAATGGTGAGACAAAAGGACGTGAAGCGCCCGGCGATTCTGGCTTTCTCGGTTCCGATGCAAGTGTTAGTTTCCGTTCGGGAGTCGCGCCGCGATTTGCCTCCACTCCGCTTAGCAACTGCTCGATCGGAAGGAGGCGTTGCGCATGTGCCAGTTTCAACAATCCAAGCTCGAGATGAAAACGTTGTTCCTGCCGATATCCAAGCTCGGAGTGGGTACGCAGCATAATCTGCAAATGCCGGGTTAGATCTTCTTCGCTGAACAATTCGGCAGCACGGGCCACGCGTGCACGCTCATCCGAAGAAATCTGAAGCAAGGAGGAGGCAGCGCCGGCGACTTTGGCGACAGTTGCGTTCCGCAGAAATCGAGCCAACTGGCGCGCGAAATGCACCGGATTTTGCCCTTCCGCCAGCAGACGATCCACTATTTGCAAAATCTCTTCGCTCGAACTGCGCGCCACTGCTTGCATGATCTCTTCAAGCACTCCCGACGGCGGGACCCCGATCAATTGCCGCACCGCATCTGCGGACAGCTTACCTTCACTTGAAGCAATGGCCTGGTCAAGAATCGAAAGCGCGTCTCGCATCGAGCCGTCACCAGCCTCGGCCAGCTGCGCAAGAGCATCTTCATCGGCTTGAATATTCTCGCGGCCGCACAAGTCTCTAAGCTGCTCGACGATTTGCTCGAACTTGACTGCGCGAAAACTGAAATGTTGACATCGCGAGCGGATGGTTTGCGGAATATCCTCGGGCTGAGTCGTCGCCAACATGAAGACCACGTGTCCAGGCGGCTCTTCCAGAGTCTTCAAAAGCGCATTGAACGCCGCGTCCGTGATCTGATGGGCTTCGTCGAGGATGTATATCTTGAACCGGTCGCGAGCGGGGCGATACCGTGCAGCCTCGCGCAGTTCGCGAATTTCGTCAATACCGCGGTTAGTAGCGGCATCGATCTCAATTACATCGACGGCATTGCCGGCGCGAATCTCGATACATGAATCACATACTCCGCAGGGCTCCGACACCGGCTTTTCCGACGAGCGGCAGTTCAAGGCCATCGCCAAAATGCGCGCCACCGTCGTCTTGCCAATCCCGCGATGGCCGCTGAAGATGTAGCCGTGAGCAATGCGCTCCTGCTCGATAGCATTTTTTAGCGTGCGGGTGACGTGTTCCTGCCCGATGACCTCGGAAAACTTTTGCGGACGGTACTTTCTGGCAAGAACTTGGTAGCTCATGGAAGGAGATGAACTGATTATACGTGATCTCAAAACCTATAAATCGCTAATGGATAGCCGGTTTTGCGCCTTGACCACTGACCACAAACTGCTTGCCTGGAAGCTGGTTTGGAGCTAACCTTCTTGTTTCGGAAAAGAGGCCTGCCATGCAACTGAAGCTGAATACCCGCAAGCTCGATGACGGAATTGTGGTGGTGGATTGTGCCGGGCGAATTGTGTTTGGAGAAGAGACTTCTGAATTGCGAGATCGCGTGAAAGGTCTACTTTCGGAAGGTAGCCGGGTGGTACTCAATCTCGGCGAAGTGAGCTACATTGATAGCGGCGGGCTGGGAACTCTGGTGGCTCTCTTCACCACGGCGCGAGGTTCTGGCGGGTCAATAAAATTAGCGCGTCTGACACGCCGGGTCGGCGACCTGCTGCAAGTTACGAAACTGCTGACCGTGTTCGACGTGTATGACACGGAAGAGGAAGCCATTCAGTCATTCCGCAAAGGCGTCGCGGCGTAGCAATTTGTCGCGAAGTGACGGGGCGCGCGCGTCGTCTATGCGAGCTCGCATTCGAGCTGCTATCAGGCAAATTCCTCGCGGCACAGTTTCTACTTACGGAGCAGTTGCGCGAGCCGCGGGATTTCCCGGCTCGGCCCGGCAAGTGGCGCGCGCCCTTCACTCCTCTATTGGGTTGCCATGGCAACGTGTTTTAGGCTCCGGCGGCGAAATCAAATTGCGGGGTGATTCAGCAATGGAACAGCGATTTCGCCTCGAAGCAGAGGGAGTCCGGTTCCGGGGAAAAAGAGTTGATATGAAGGCGCATGAGTTTCGGTTTCCGAAATGGCGAGCCCGATAGATTTCAGCGGCAGAATTCAGCCTGCAGATCTACGTGTTTCACAATCGAAATCTCAAATCATCTATCCAAAGTTCGGTTATCTCTGACTGGCTTCTCCTGCCAGAACTTTGTGATTAAATTCCGCTGATTTGTTGCGCGGCACGGTCACGGATTTCCAATTGCTCCCTTTAAAGTGCTTCGCCAAAAAGACAATCTGCCCACAGTGGTAAGAGTAGTGGGCAATTTGGCGATTGATTGCCTGCATCACAGAATGCGCCTCACCGCGAATGAATACCCCATAAGTTCATTAACTCGGCTCGCGTTGTTGGTGGCGAGACAAACTCGGTATCGCGATTGCGGTCCGGCTTCTCACCATCGGAGGTGAGGAAGTCCGTCCATCGCGAGCGCATGTTGCCCGCCATATGTTTCACGATGATGGCGATCGAATTCATCTCCTCGTCGAGAGCAGTGAACAGTTGCTCGTCTGAAACCTGGTCCATCGCTCTCTCGGAAAGATTCTTGTAATACCGACACAGCGAGACAGAATCCTCAACGTACGATGTACTGAACTTGTGCGCCATGCTCAACCTCAACGTTAAACCTTGAATTGCGGGTCAACTTCGATCTGATATCCAGCCGATAAGCGGTTAGTTTCATTCGCCATGCCAACTACAGCCATCAGTTCGCGAAACATATCGTCCGTCATTCCCTTCTTTCGCGCCGAAGCGGTGTGCGATGCAATGCAGTATCCACACTGGTTGCTGACGCTCACGGCAGGGATCATTGGCGATTGCCTTCCAAAAATTGTTAATCCAATCCGTCTTCCGTGTGGCCATGATGTCATCGTAAACAGCACGGACTTCGGGGCCGGCGTCCTTGTATTCAATGAGGCCAAGTGTTGCCATTGCTTTCCGTTCTGCTGAGGTTTGGTGAAAAACTGAAGCTTTCAGCTAATCCAGCCGCCGCCAACAACGACATCGCCGTCGTAGAAAACCGCTGCCTGGCCCGGGGTGACTGCACGCTGCGGCTGATCAAAGGTTGCAAGAATTTCGTTGTCTGCGGTTTTCTCGATCATTGCGAAAGCCGGTTCGTGACGATGGCGGATCTTTACGCTGACTCGCATTGGTTCTCGCAGATCGTCGGTTGAGATCAGATTAGTTCGCTTGGTCAGCAAAGTGCACGAATAGAGATTCTCCTGATCACCGACAACCACCTGATGCTTGTCGCCCTTGATCTGCAAAACATAAAGGGGTGAGCCAGTGGCGACCCCGAGTCCCTTGCGCTGCCCCACGGTAAAGTTGTGAATGCCGCTGTGCTCCCCGATTACACGGCCATCGGTCGTGACCAGTTCGCCCGCCGTATCAGGAAGCGAGTCGCCCTGCTCGGCCAAGTAAGCGTCCAAAAACTTCTTGTAGTCGCCACCAGGCACGAAACAAATTTCCTGCGAATCGGGCTTCTCGGCCAGAGCCAAACCATGCTTCCTGGCCAGTTCGCGTACTTCGGGCTTGGTCATCCCGCCCAGTGGGAACAATGTTCGGCTGAGCTGCTCCTGCGTGAGTCCAAAAAGGAAGTATGTCTGGTCCTTCGATCTATCCGTGGGACGCTTGAGCAGCCAGCGCTCTCTGTGCTCGTCAAACTCGACCCGCGCATAATGTCCGGTCGCGACCGCATCTGCACCGATCTGCTGCGCCACTGTAAGCAGCTGATCGAACTTTAGGTGATTGTTGCAGAGGCTGCATGGAATCGGCGTGCGTCCTGACAAATACTCCTGCACAAATGGGCGGACCACGTCGCGCTCGAAGCGATCCTCGTGATTGACCACGTAGTAAGGAATGCCGATGGTTTCGGCGACCCGGCGCGCGTCGTACACGTCATCAAGTGAGCAGCAGCGCCCGGTAACCGCCTCGGGCATGCCCTCACGTCCGGCGAGACGCCGCTGATTCCACAGCTGCATGGTGAGACCAACGACGTTATAATCGTCAGCGCGCAGCATGGCCGCAACGGTCGAGGAATCAACTCCTCCCGACATGGCTACGGCTATGGTCTGATGGTTCGACATTCGAAGGGACAAACAGGCTGGACGCCCGTTGCTCCACAATCCAATTGTACCTAGCAAATGAGGGTCAGGTGGGCGAACAATGGCCACTACACAGTTTGAGTAGCGGTTTTGTTGTACAACGGCGACAGTTCTCGCAATCTCGCCACGGATGCCGGCACAAGCTGAAGGGCGAAATCCACATCTTCGGCAGTGTTCTGCTTGCCCAAGCTGAATCGAATGCTGGCCCGAGCACGGTCAGGACGTAGTCCCATCGCGGTCAGCACGTGCGAAGGCTCGATTGCTCCTGACGAACAAGCTGCCCCGGTCGAAACCGCAAGGCCCTTCAGATCCAGCGAAATGATTAGCGCCTCACCTTCGATGTAATCGAAGTAGATGTTCGAGGTGTTCGGAACTCGCGGAGCCCCCTGGCCATTCACTCCCGCAGATTCAACGTTCCGTAAGATCGAGGATTCGAGTCGGTCACGCAGTGCAGCGATATCGCGATCGTCCTTGAGTTCGAATCCCTTCAATGCCAGCTCTGCAGCTTTGCCCAAGCCGACAATTCCGGGCACATTCTCCGTTCCAGCACGGCGCGAACGCTCGTGACTACCGCCATGGAATAAAGGCTCCAGAGTCGTTCCCTTGCGAACAAAAAGGGCGCCCACACCCTGTGGAGCATGAAACTTGTGACCGGAGATCGAAAGCAGATCGCAACCGATTTCCTTCACTCGGATGGGAATTTTCGACGCTGCCTGCACCGCATCGGTGTGAAAATAAACATCGGCTTCTGCGCAAACTTTCCCAATTTCTGCCACCGGCTGCAAAACCCCGGTTTCGTTGTTGGCCATCATTATCGTGACCAGTCTAGTGTTCGGGCGAATAGCTCGTCGAATATCATTCGGATCAACCAGACCACGCCCATCGACCGGCACGTACGTAACTTCGATTCCCCGTTCTTCCAGTCGCTTACACGAATTGAGGACAGCGTGGTGCTCAATCGTAGAGCTGACGACATGGTCTCCGGGCCGCACAAGTCCGGCTATTGCCAGATTGTCGGCCTCAGTGCCGCCACTCGTTAATACCACTTCGGCCGGACGGCAGCCGAGCAGAGCAGCGACTTAGGGCCGCATCGCCTCCAAGACCTCCGGCAATACGGGCGTGGTCGCGTTATTGTCGAGATAAACTCTACGCATCATATCCCTTGTCTATTGTATTCCTGAGCTTCGCATCTGTTCGGTGATTCGGCCGCTGAGTTTTTGTTGACCTGAAGTGCCCGACTCGACCGAGTTCCGGCACTTTTCGGGTGCGCCTCGTTTGAGCCTCCTCCGAGGAAGACGCACAAAAGACAACTAACAGGGCGGGAAAGTGTTCTAATCCTAATTAGAAGCATTCCCGGAGGTCTTATGCCCTGCCCCAATTCCCGTAAATTGATAGTGGCGTGTCTGTTTGCCCTGATCGCCTGCCTTCCCGCCCTGGCTGATTCGCACGTCCGCATCGTTCGATTGAGCTACATCGAAGGCGGAGTGCAAATTTCGCATGGGGATGGCGGTGCTTATGAGAAAGCCATAGTCAATTTGCCTATTAGAGAAGGCTCAAAGCTCAAGACCTCCGATGATGGACGCGCCGAAGTTGAGTTCGAAGATGGGAGCACGTTGAGAATTGTCCCAGACAGCGTAATCGAATTTCCTCAATTGTCTTTAAAGGACTCAGGGGCAAAAGTCTCGGATATGGAAGTGAAGAGTGGCACCGTTTACGTAAATTTCGCCGGAACGAAGGACGATCAATTTTCGGTGCGTTTTGGCAAGGAGAAAATCGAATTCGCTCACGCGTCACACCTGCGCATCAACTTGGGAGATGAGGATTCGACAGTTGCCGTGTTTAAGGGGCTTGTTCAAGTTGATAGTCCGTCAGGCACGATCGATGTAAAAAAGAAACAGACCGTCAGTTTCGATTTGGATAACAGTGAGTTCAAGCTCGCGAAGAATGTTCACGAAATGCCGTATGACTCATGGGACGACCAGCAGAACGAATATCAACATCGGCATGTCGCCAAGTCATACAACAGCTACTCGCCTTACGCGTATGGCACAACAGATCTAGCCTACTACGGAAATTTCTTCAACGCTCCCGGGTACGGAATGATGTGGCAGCCATATCTCGCCGGCATCGGATGGGACCCATTCATGGATGGCGCATGGGCGTTCAATCCTGGGTTTGGATTTGGTTGGGTTTCTGCGTATCCCTGGGGATGGACGCCTTATCACTATGGAACGTGGGTATTTCTTCCGGGGCGCGGTTGGGCTTGGCAACCGGGCGGAGTTTGGACGACCTGGTATTCGCAACCCCGCGTAGTAAATGCTCCTAAATCGTTCGTTGTTCCTCGTGCGCCGGCGACTGGGACCCGGACATTAGTTGTGAGCCGCGGCACGGCATCTACATTCGCGGGAAACAAGTTGGTGGTACGAAACAACTCAGCCGGTTTGGGAGTGCCTCGCGGGCAGTTTGGAAACATGGCGAAGCTCTCGCAAAAAGCACAGGAGCGTGGAGCCGTCGCCCAGCGAGCACCTATGCGACCAGTAGCAATGCCGTCTTCTGGAGCAGCAAGAGCGGGAAGTCCTTCGAGGGGTTCGCAACCCGTGCCTCGGTCGGCACCGATGCCGCGTTCGACAGGAACATCGGCTCCGAGCCCTCATGCTTCTGGAGGCGGACCGCCGCACCGGTGAAGCTTTTAACTCACCTTTTATCGATTGGCGCCCAGTGTTGGGGATAGGATGGGCCAACATAATCCGCCCGCGGGCGGATCAGGCGATTATCATCCAGTTGCTCGATGACGTGCGCGCTCCAGCCGCTGATCCTGGAAACTGCAAAAATCGGCGTAAAAAGATCAACGTCGATTCCCAGAACGTGATAAGTGGAAGCTGAGTAGAAATCAACGTTCGCGTTCAGCTTCTTCTCTGCCTTTATAAACTGCTCAATCTTGCGGGACATTTCAAACCACTTCGACTGTCCGCTCGATTTGCAGAGATCCTCCGACATTTTGCGCAAATGAGTGGCCCGCGGATCTTCTGTGTGATAAACGCGGTGGCCGAAGCCTGAAATTTTCTTCTTTTGTGCCAGCATCCCGCGAACATACTCAGTTGGATCAGCTTTCCGCGCGTCGATGTCCTCAAGAATATGGAACACCGCCTCATTCGCCCCGCCGTGGAGAGGGCCTTTAAGCGTGCCGATCGCTGAAGTAATTGCCGAATGCATATCTGAAAGCGTCGCCGCAGTCACTCGGGCGGCAAACGTCGAAGCATTCAATTCGTGATCGGCGTGCAGGATTAGAGCAATATCCAAAGCTCGTTCGGCGGTTTGCGAGGGCGGCTCGCCATTCAACATCAGCAGGAAATTTGCCGCATGCGAAAGTGACGCGTCAGGCTTGACTACGTTCTTTCCCTTTCGCAGCCTGTCGTATGCAGCAACGATCATTGCGATTTGCGACGTCAGGCGAATCGACTTGCTCACATTTGCGGCGTGGTCGCCTTTCTTCTGCTCAGGGTCGTAAAGCCCTAATGCCGAAACGGCGGTTCGCAGCACGTCCATAGGCATGGCGCCTTTGGGAAAACTGCGGAGCATGTCGATAATTGCTGGATCCAGCTTGCGCTCGGCCGCCAGCCGCTCCTGCAAATCTTTCAGTTGGGCCTTTGTGGGTAATGAGCCTTTCCCTTCTTCGCCGTCGATATAGCAAATTCTTGAAGTAGTGGCGACCACGCCCTCCAGCCCCTTGGGCGCGTGCGGCATTGTCAGGCTGGACATTGTTCGCTATTCCTTGGTGAGTAGCTGATTCCGTCGGCGGCGCACAAGAAGAGGAAACGTGCCGTCCAACTAACTTTTATACGCCAAAAAGCCACAAGTTTCCAAGCCGTCCACGTTCACGAAGGTACAGGTGTCTTTTGAAACATGGCTTTGCAGCTAGTGTTCCCGGTTACAATCGTGAGATGCGTGCGCCTTGCTGTCTCGTTGTGTCGCTATTCGCAACGCTGGCATTGAATGCACAGCAGACACCTGCGTCCCTTCTACCCTGCCCTGAGGGAGCCAGCGAAGCGCAATGCAACCCGCCGAAGAAAGACGTAAAGCAAGCCACTGAGGCGTTCAGGCGCGGGCTAAAGCTGCAGAAGGACGCTCCTGACGAAGCCTACAAACAATTCCAGCGTGCCGCTGAACTCGTGCCGCGCAATATTGAATACCTAACGACACGCGAAGTAGCGCGACAACAACTGGTTTACAACCATATTGAGCGAGGAAACTCGGACCTACAAGCCGGCAAGCAGGTGGAAGCGCTGGCCGACTTTCGTGCCGCGGTCGGCATTGACCCTGGCAATCGGTTTGCGCAGGAGCGCATGCGAGACGCCCTGGGTGATTCGGCGCCGAAGCCAGACGCCTCGCCCAAAATCATTGAACAGTCGGCGGAGATTCGCCTAGCGCCTTCCCAAAACTTGGCCAGCTTCCATTTCCGCGGGGACAGCAGGGAGCTTCTCAGTACGGTTGCGCGTTCCTACGGGGTTTCGGCGCAGGTCGAGGATTCTGTGCCGTCTCGCCGTGTGGTTTTTAATATCGACAACGTCAATTTTTTCAAAGCGATGATGTCCGCGGGGGCAGTAACTAAGGCCTTTTGGTCGCCCCTCGACGCTAACCAAGTTTTGATCGCTGCCGACACTCCCGAAAATCGCCGCCAGTACGAGCGCATGGCAATGCGCACCTTCTACATTCCTGGCATAGATACGCCAGCTGCTTTGACCGATATCGTCAATCTTTTGCGCAATCTGTTCGAGATCAGGTTTATAACCCCCAATGCGGGTTCCGGGACGATTGTGGTCCGGGCGCCGCAAACTGTCCTGGACGGGGCCACTCAGTTTCTGGAAAGCCTCGACACTTCTCGACCTGAGGTCATGCTCGATGTTCACGTCTATCAGGTGAGCCATACTTTCGCACGCAATATTGGCGTGCACATTCCGAACAACTTCAATCTGTTTAACATTCCTGTGTCTGCGCTCGCGGCATTAGGCGGACAAAACATTCAGGACCTCATTAATCAACTGATCGCGAGCGGCGGCATTAACCAGGCGAACACTACAGCAATTTCGGCGCTGCTGGCCCAATTGCAGGGCCAGCAGAATTCGATTTTCAGCCAGCCGCTAGCAACATTTGGCGGTGGCAAGACTCTGACCGGGGTAAGCCTGGATCAGCTCTCAGCACAACTCTCGTTGAACGAAGGCTGGGTCAAAACGTTAGACCAAGCCACTCTACGTGCATCCCAGGGAAATGATGCAACCTTCCGGATGGGATCGCGCTTTCCTATCCTCAATGCGAGCTTCGCTCCCGTTTTCAACACTTCCGCGATTTCACAAGTGCTGCAGAACGGGAGTTTTCAGGCGCCGTTTCCATCATTTAATTACGAAGACCTGGGGCTGACGATAAAGGCGAAGCCGGCAATCAACTCAGATAGCAACGTAAGCCTGCAGCTTGAAATTAACCTGCGCTCTCTCGCCGGTCAGTCCTTTAATGGCGTTCCGGTTATTGGCAATCGCGAGTACAAAGGCAGCATCAATCTGCAAAATGGCGAGCCGGCAGTGATTGCGGGGCAGGTCAGCCACAGCGAAACCCGCAACCTGAGCGGCATTCCCGGCCTAAGCCAGATACCTCTTCTGAATAACGTCACCGCTACCAACGACAAGCAGACTGAGGACGACGAACTGCTGGTGGTAATCACGCCTCACATCACGCGAAGAGGTATGGGACAGAGCACAGAGGTATATTTGTCGAAGTAATGCGAGTTAAGCGCAGCCTCGGGTAATAAGTTTAGTAATGTCCCCGAACTCAGTGGATTACTTATCGTTTGCAGCAAAATCCACAATTTGCTTTAGCACGTCGTAATTGTTCCCGTTCACGCCCACCGGACGGCCATTAATAAACAACGTCGGGGTCGCGTTCACGTCGACGGATTTGCCCAAATTAATCGACTGCTCTACCCGTGCCTGGGTTTCGGGCTTGGCAGCGCAACCGGCGACGTCCTTAGCATTCACGCCGAAGGTCTCAGCAAGCTCGGTTAATTTCTGATCCGCATTTTCTGCGGTAATGTCGGACTGCGCCGCATATACAGCAGCAATAAATTTCCAGAACGCGTCGTTCGAAGCTCGCCCCACGCAATCCGCGTACTCAGCGCCCTTCATCGCCCAATTGTGCATTGGCAAAGGAAAGTTTTGAAAAACAAAATGAATGTTGGGGTTTTCCGTCAACAGTCGCTCAATGGTAGGGGCCGCCTCCTTGCAGTGAGGGCACTGCAGGTCGCTGAATTCCACAATTGCGACAGGAGCGCTGGCTGGGCCTCGAGCAGGTCCAGTGACTTTCTTGTCGAGCAACTCGCGCGTTCTGTCGAACGGATGGGCACCGAAGGGAATTACGTCGCCAACAAC
>QHZX01000005.1:11998-13811 GCA_003224835.1 Acidobacteriota bacterium
GGCCCCGAAGGGAATTACGTCACCAACAACCGCATGCTTTCCGTCCTCAGTGACGAAGAACTTTTGTTCGCCCTGTCCTTGCGGCCCGCTGATCTGCACCGTGACCTCTACCAGCCCCGCCGCCTGACTGGGCCTGATGCCCGCGATTTTCCAGGTCAGAGCCGGGTCATAACCAAACGTTTCATGTAGAAATGAGTTCACGTCTTCTTCCGAAGGCAAGTTGGCGGTAGCGTGAGTACCGAGTTGGTCGCCAGATTTCGTCTTTGTCTTTGCCGCTGGCTTCTGTTGCGCAGCGGTGATGATTGAGAGTGTCAAAACTAAGGCGAGTACCTTCAATCGATTTCCCATGTCCATCCTTGTCAGTTTCTTTTCGACAGCGAACATCTGTCAGATATCGGTCTTTGCCGCGATAGGAAAGCGCCTGCCGTAACCGAATGCTTTCGGAGAAACTTTTATTCCCGGAGCTGCCTGCTGGCGCTTGTACTCATTTCGCTCCACCATGCGAATCACATCCTTGACTATCGCCAGTTCAAATCCGTGGCTGCTCGCAATTTCTTCCGCCGAGCGCGAATCCTCCACATAGTCTTCCAGAATAGCATCGAGAACTTCGTATGCAGGAAGCGAGTCAGTGTCCTTTTGATCGGCGCGCAGTTCAGCCGAGGGCGGCTTTTCCAGCGTAGCCTTCGGAATAACTGGGTTTCGCGAATTGACATAGTGGCTCAGGCGATAGACCAGCGTTTTTGGGACATCGTTGATCACCGCCAATCCACCGGCCATATCGCCATATAGGGTGCAGTAGCCCACTCCCAATTCGCTCTTATTTCCAGTGCTCAAAACCAGCGCGCAAAATTTATTTGAGAGCGCCATCAGCAGCGAACCGCGAATGCGCGATTGGATGTTTTCTTCGGTTACATCTTCAGGATGGCCTTTGAACACATCGCGCAACGTCGATTTGTAGTCTTCAAAAATGTCCGTGATTCTCAAAATCTCAAAGCGGATCCCGAGATTTTTTGCTAATGCACGAGCATCGTTGATCGAACCTTCTGAAGAATATGGTCCCGGCATCCCAACGCCGATGACGTTCTCCGGGCCGATGGCGTCGGCAGCAATCACCGCGGTCAAAGCCGAATCAATTCCACCACTCAGGCCGACGACGACCTGCTGGAAGCCGCATTTTCGAATGTAGTCGCGCGTGCCGAGCACCAGCGCGGCGTAGATACTGACCTCCTCGCCTGCGATCTGTTCATGCATCTCTCCGGTCAGAGTGTCCGAATCAAACAAGATCAAGTCTTCTTCGAAAGACTTGCCTCGTGCGATCACCTTCCCTTCCCGGTCGAATACCATGCTGGACCCGTCGAACACCAAACTGTCGTTCCCGCCGACCTGATTGACGAAGACTACCGGCACGCGATCATTCTTCGCTATTGTCGCCAGCATGTCTCTGCGAAGTTCGCGCTTCCGCACCCAGAAAGGTGAGGCGGAAATATTGAGTATGAAATTTCCGCCCGCGCGTACGAGGGATTCGACGGGATCCACGCTGTAGAGTTGACGGTTCCAAAAATGCTTGTCATTCCACGCGTCTTCGCAAATCGTAAGCGCCATCTGCTTGCCGCAAAATGGAAACAGCACCTGGCTTCGAGCGGGAGCAAAATTACGCATTTCGTCAAAGACGTCGTAAGTTGGAAGCAGCATTTTGGATTGCACGAACTTGATACGGCCATCGAGCAGTAATGCAGCGGAGTTCATCACCGATTTTCCGGTCTCCGCGTGTGCCGGAGTCACCAACCCGCAGATCACAGCGATGCCTTGGGTC
>QHZX01000006.1:0-1395 GCA_003224835.1 Acidobacteriota bacterium
TTGGGATCAAGGCGATACCGGATAGTGATTGCGAAACCTAGAGAGAGACCTTCTTTTGCCTGAACGCGAAGTGGGTCAAGGTTGCTGGTGCGCTTCTTTTCAGGCTTCCCATCCTCAATCGATCCGGTGGTGAAGAGCTGGTCCCGAGTGTCGAATAACGCGAGGCTTTCGGCGAGCGGCGTAACGAAATGCGCTCCGGGGTAGAGGGTACCTGGAAGCGTGCCGCTGGTTTGGCTCACACGAACGCCGCCCATTCCACTAGGGACGACAACGATGCTCAAGGCCAGCAGAATTGGTCCCCAAGCGAACAGTGCCAAAGCGATCGACGGGCGCCAATGGATTTCGGGGGTCGCAGACACGGAAGTGGTACCGGTCGCGAGCGATTGGCGATACTTCAGCTCGAAATAAAAATCGCGGGCCAGAATGGCGACGGCCGCGGCGATCATGCCGATTCCGCCACAGAGCAGCAAGTACTTTAGAAAAAGCATATAGCCTCCTTAATTTGCTCGGATCTATTGGCCCTGAGCCGTCCACCTGACCAGAATCGGACTACTAACCGACGGTTTTGGCGTAGCGAAGAACATTTTGAAGATTTGGCCGAAGATGAATTCCTCGACAACGACCGCGACAGCGACTGAGAAAATTAAGCCGCCTACGACGGTGATGAATGTGATTAGTTGTTCCATATGCGTTCTCCCTTAACGCGAGGAATTAATGCAATCGATCGACCTGACTTATGTCATTGAAACCAGGGTAGATATGCAATCCGGCGTGTGTGTTGGGAGACACAGTGTGGATGAGGAGACGCGGCGTTGTGCGGCTCGGGCTTCGCCCTTGAGGTTGATCTGCGAGCTTGTTGCAAAGACGGGCGAGGGCGCCCGTCTCCCCAATGTCGGGTTAAAAGGCTTTTCCGTCGACAATCGAGAGCCGACACCTAGATTCACAGGCGGCAGAGTCGGTGCCTTTTGAAAGTGGATGTCGAACTTACACGGCCCTCATTAACAAATTTCCTCAGGCGGGTGGCTTAGAGTAATAGAGGGTACGAGCACTATGGGCGGATTAAGAGTGCGAGAGTCTCAGCCAGAACCAATCCGCATCTAACTTCGTTTTTGCGGTAGTTTCGATTTGACCCACCGGCCCATCACATTTGGCCAGTGCAATCTCAGCTGGATAGTCAGATTCACGGGCGAGGGCCTTGTTCGAGTACGGTCTGGACAGTCGGTAGCACAACATCAACTCAGATTCGGGGAAAGAGAGTTTGGCGGCACAAGACGCGCTTTGGTATAAGGACGCGGTAATTTATCAGGTCCACGTCCGCGCTTTTTACGACAGCAGCGGCGACGGAAACGGCGATTTCCGGGGCTTGGCGCAGAAGCTCGACTACCTGCAGGAACT
>QHZX01000006.1:1539-5900 GCA_003224835.1 Acidobacteriota bacterium
CGCGCAGCTCTAGAACGAATCCGCGTCGAGACTGGTACGTATGGAGTGACAGCGATACCCAATACAAAGGTACGCGGCTGATCTTTCTGGACACTGAGCTTTCGAACTGGGCGTGGGACCCGGTTTCAAAGCAGTATTACTGGCACCGTTTCTTCAGCCATCAGCCCGATTTGAACTATGACAACCCGCAGGTCCGGGAAGAGATGTGGGATGTCATGAAATTCTGGCTGCAAATGGGAGTGGACGCTTTCCGTCTGGACGCGGTGCCCTACCTTGTAGAACGCGAGGGGACGAATTGCGAGAACCTCCCGGAAACCCACCAGATCATCAAGGAGTTGCGCGCGCGGCTTGATAGGGAGTTTCCCGGACGGATGCTGCTGGCGGAAGCGAACCAGTGGCCCAGTGATCTGCGGGCATATTTCGGCGATAGTGACGAGTTCCACATGGCATTTCATTTTCCGCTCATGCCACGGATGTTCATGGCGCTGAAGCTCGAAGACCGCAAGCCTATTACGGAAATCCTGAAGCAGACGCCTGTGATTCCAGAACTGTGTTAGTGGTGCCTGTTCCTGGGAAACCATGATGAGCTCACGCTCGAAATGGTGACGGATATGGAACGGGACTACATGTATGACGAATACGCCAAAGAAAAAGACATGCGGTTAAATTTGGGCATTCGCCGGCGGCTGGCGCCATTACTGGATAATGACCGGCGCAGAATTGAGCTGATGAATGGACTGCTGATGTCTCTGCCCGGCACGCCTATCATCTATTACGGCGATGAGATTGGTATGGGAGACAATGTGAATTTGGGCGACCGGCATGGCGTTCGAACTCCGATGCAGTGGGATGGCGGTTGGAATGGCAATGTGCAGTCGCAGAAGCGCTTTGATCATTCTCTGCTTTCATGGATGAAACAGATGATTCGGATAAGGAAAGGAACCCCGGTTCTGGGGCGAGGGTCAATCCAGTTCCTGTATCCCGCGAATCATAGGGTACTGGCGTACATTCGCAAGCTTGGAAATGAAACAATTTTGACGGTCAACAATCTTTCCAGCAAAGCGCAAGCGGTGGAGTTGGACATGAAGGCATATAAGGGGAATATTCTGGTGGAAATGTTTGGGCGGAATATTTTCCCGCGTATTGGCGACCTGCCGTATTTATTGACGCTGGGGCCGTATCAGTTTTATTGGTTTAAGTTGAGAAGGATATGAGAAGGCAGAAGTAAGAAGGCAGAATGCAGAAGTTAGAAGACAAGAATGCAGAAGTAAGAAGGCAGAATGCAGAAGTAAGAAGCAGAAGGCAGAACGCAGAATGCAGAAGTCAGAAGGCAGAAGGCAAAAGGCAGAATGAGAAGCAATGCTGCATCCCGAACCCGTTAGCATTGCAGCTGCGCAGTTCAAAACCAATGCAGATTCCTCGGACCTAAAGGTCCTCGGAATGACATTACAAATGGGTTAGGAGAACATCAGATTTGAGTTCTACATTCTGACCACGGTTAGGAGAAACATCAGGTTTGAGTTCTGCATTCTGAGTTCTACATTCTGACTTCTGCACTCTGACTTCTTACTTCTGAATTTGTTTGGAGCTGCTTGCCCGAAGAAAGCATACTTTCGGATGATTTTGTTCGCGAGTTGATAAACGTCGGCGATGTTGACATTGTTGTCGCTGTTCCCACGTATAATGACGCGCGGACGGTAGGTCAGGTCGTCCAGGCAGTGCGCGCCGGCTTGTTGAAGTATTTTCCGCGCGAACGCTCGGTGATCATCAACGCCGACGGCGGTTCGCGGGACGGCACGCAAGAGCTGGTTCGAGCTGCGTCGATCAGCGACCTCAGCGTGGCCAGCGACGTCCGCGCACTACGCACACTTCACAGCATCAGCACACAATATGAAGGCGGGCCAGCTAACGGGATCGCTTTGCATACTATTCTTGCCGCGACCGATCTGCTGCAGGCCCGAACTTGTGCCATCGTTTCGCCGGAATCAACGACCCTGGAGCCGGAGTGGATGGAACGGCTGCTACGGCCGTTGTTCCGCGATGGAAAGGACATGGTGCTGCCGATTTACAGGCGGCATAAGTTCGATGGTTTATTGATCCGTAATCTGGTGTACCCGATGGCGAAAACCCTATATGGGTGCTCGGTGCACGAGCCTTACCCCGCTGATTTCGCTTTTTCAGGAGAGCTGGGCAGCCACTTTCTCTCACAAGACATCTGGAACCAGGAACAAGGCCGTCGCGGAACCGAGTTGTGGATGACGCTGTGGGCGGCAATTGGCAGGCGCAAGCTGGCGCAATCGTTCTTAGGCACTAAAACTCGGCGGGAAGACGCGCCATCAGACCTGGTAGGGGCAATGCGCGAGACCGCAGGCACTATTTTCTGTTCACTGGATGCGTACGCTTCGGTATGGAACTCGGTGCCTGAACCCGTCGAAGCTCCATGTATCGGCTGTGAGCCGCAAGCCGACGAAGAGCCCTCGCGGCTAAACCGTAAGCGGCTTCATGACATGTTTACGTTCGGGGTAAAGGAATTGGATCCGGTGTTCTTATCGATTTTAACGACACCGACGCATGAAGAGCTCAAGCGGCTTGCGGGGCTGGCCGAAGGGAAATTTTCGTATTCCGCCGAGCTCTGGGCGCGTACAGTGTACGAGTTTGCGAGTGCGTTTCACAAAGCTGTGATCGGACGCGACCACATTGTGCAAGCGATGGTCCCGCTGTTCAGGGGCAGAGCGCACACTTTTTTAACTGAGAACCGGGAAGCGTCAGCACAGGAAATGGAGCGCAGTGTTGAGTCACTATGTCTGGCGTTTCAAACGGAAAAGCCGCACCTGGTCGAATTGTGGGACGGCGTGAAGTGAGGTCCTTATGTGGCAAAACTTTATAGTCGAGCTGGCAAGGACGTTCAACGAGATTCTGGGCAGCTTCGCCCGTTTTTTGCCGCGCTTTCTAGAAATGCTTTTCTTAGTCGTGGTGGGCTGGATCATCGCATTCGTGCTGCGAATGGCAGTGCGAAGCGTGTTGCGAATTGCCCGTTTCGACAAATTATCGGAGCATACGGGCGCAGCGCAGTTGCTGCGAAGGGCGGCGCTTCCTTCCCCAACTGAAATGTTAAGCCGGTTTGTCTTCTGGGTTGCATGGGTCGGATTCATTCTGGTGGGCATCAGCGTACTCCCGCTGCCATGGCTGGGACCGCACATCTCGAGCTTCTTCGGGTTCATTCCACGATTGGCCGCAGCGTTTGTCATTTTGTTCTTTGGTCTGCTGGCGGCCAGCTTCTTCTCTCGAGCTGCGCTTCTGAGCGGCGTAAACGCCGATCTGCCGTCGCCAAGGCTGATCAGCCAAACGTTGCGGACAATGATGATCCTGTTCGTGATCTCGATGACGTTCGAGGTCATCGGAATTGGATCGCGCACGGTGCTTATCGCGTTTACGCTCGCTTTCGGTGCGCTGATGCTAGGGCTGGCGATTGCCTTTGGGCTGGGAGGAAAGGAACTGGCGAGGAGATACATGGAGAAGCGCTTCGCGCGTGACCGCTATCCTGAAGAGCCGAACAGAGAGAGAGAAGATGAACTGTCGCCACTCTGACGGCTGTCCACGGGCCAAATTGTCCTCGGCTTTTTTGCGCGCGAGTCCGCTCTATCACATGTGGATCGCGGCACCCGCCTGGGCGACGATGCTGATTGCGGTGATGGCCGCGCATGCATTCGGTCAAAGCGGGTCCCACTCACGCCGGAACTCGCGCGATCCCGGAGCGAAAGAAATTTCCAAATACCTGATTTCCCGAGAGTCTGAACCTGCTGATCTGAATGCAAAAGATCCGCCACTGCTTTCAGTGGACGCGATTATTGACAAGCTCATGGCCGCGAACGCGCGGCGGTCGGCGCAACTGCGCGGCTTTCAAGGAAAACGCAAATACGATTTGCAGTATCACAGTTTTCTGGGCGGACACGATGCCAGCATGGAAGTGCTAGCCACTTACAATGCGCCGGATGAGCGTACTTTTTCTGTCATTTCTCAGCGCGGGTCTAAATTACTGTTGAACCGGGTGTTGCTGAAGCTGCTGGACAGCGAGAAAGAGGCGTTTGAGCATCGCAAGCAGGTGGAACTAAGTCCGGAGAACTACAAATTTGATCTGGTGGGCACGGATGACGCGACCGGGAGTGATTGTTACGTGCTGACGGTAAAGCCACGCAAAGAGAATAAGTTTTTATATGCGGGAAAGATCTGGGTAGATGCCCATGATTTTGCGGTTGTACGCATGGAAGGCCAGCCAGCCAAATCTCCATCCTTCTGGGTTCGAGATACACAGATTGACTCACATTGGAAAAAAGTTGGGAATTTCTGGTTCATCGCACATA
>QHZX01000041.1 GCA_003224835.1 Acidobacteriota bacterium
AATTGCGAAAGGCGCTGGCTGCCGATCCGCGTAATGTGGACGCACACTACTATCTTTGGCTGACCGCAAAGACGCAAGCGCAGCAGGAATACCAAAAGCTCTTTGCGATGGCCCCTGACTACTACCGCGTTCACCAGCTTATGGGCGAAGCGGCCCTTGCCGCCGACCGGCCGACGGAGGCAGAAAATGAATTCCGCGCAGCCTTGAATGCGAAACCGAATTCCGTTGAAGTGCTGGTAGAACTCGGGAACCTGAAACGCTCACAATCGAAGTACGATGAAGCGATCGACTACTATACCAAGACGGAACAAGCTGGGCCACTCAACTATGACACCGCCTATGGGCTGGGGGTCTGCTACACCTTCACACAAGAATATGACCGCGCGATCCATTACTTGAGTGAGTCGATTCGCATCGATCCTGTGTCGCCTGACGCCCGGTTTGCCCTCGGCAGCGCCTGGGTTCAGAACGGAAAGTTCGAGGAGGCGGTACCCGAGCTCGAGCGCGCCGTACAGCTTGATCCTCATATGAATCGAGCGTACTTCCTGCTGGCACGCTCGTACCAGAAGCTTGGTCGTAAAGAGGACGCAGCCGCAGCCTTCAAAAAGGCGCAACAGGGGCAGGAGTAACACTCCCGACGGTGGACTTTTATCAAGGAACCCGGCTAGGAAGGAAAGACAAAGCCCAAAATGCCGAGTTCCGGTGACTGCAGCTATCGTGGCCCACTCATCGTTCGCGAGGAAGAGAGGCCATGAATGCGATTGTCGGCCATCGTATCGCGGAGGTTGACGTTGCTGGATATCTCCGACAAGCCCTTGCCTAGTAAACAAAACCCGCTTGCCCATTCCGCTACAGCCGGATGGGCTTGTCGGCCATTCGGGAAGCACGCTGCCCACGCAATCTTTAGGAGAAAGGAGGATCCGAGATACGCGGTTGAGTCTCTGGACACCGACCTTGGTGAATCATTTGAAAGGTGGACGGATTGCGGCCAATGCCTTCAGGTATGCGCCCCGGATCTATTGAGTCTCGGGACGCTGATCGAAACAGCCCTCCCCCGAAGTCTGCTCTTCGAAACTTTAGCCCAAAATGAAATACTTGCGAATGGCACGGTTCTACTTGCAACCTTAAGAATCCGGGAGACTTGCAGAAGGGAATCGCGGAGAGGTTGGTTGCGGGGGGTGGATTTGAACCACCGACCTTTGGGTTATGAGCCCAACGAGCTACCAGACTGCTCCACCCCGCGATTTGATGATAGCAACCGCGCTATGCAGCGTCAAACTTGCGAACTCTCATTGCTTCAGTTTGGGCCGCGCGCAAGCATCCACGATCTTCGTTGGATCAATGGCAGCGCTGTCAACCTGTTCTTCGAGAATCCGACCATCTTTGCCGATTAGAAAATTCACCCGTTTCGCGGCCTTATATTTATCCGAGTAAATGCCATAGCTGTGCGTTGTCTCTCCGCCCCAATCGCTCAGTAGCGGGAACGTGACTCCAATGGAATCGGCAAAAGCTTTGTTGGCAAAGGGACTATCCATGCTCACACCCAGGACCTGGGTGTCTGCAGCTTCCAGCTTTTTTAGGTTCTGCTGGAAGTTTTTCATTTGCTGCGTTCAACCACCGGTGAAGGCAAAAATATAAAACGCGAGCACTACCTGTTGCTTCCCGCGATATTGGGCGAGCGTGACGTCCTTCAGGTCGTGCCCATCGAAATATTGCATTCTAAAATCGGGGGCGAGGTCGCCAACTTTCGGCATAGTTCCGGTCTCCTTCTTATTATCTACGCCCGCAGCATGCGCTCCTGCGAGAGCATAGGAAAAAACTGCGCAAAGCACCAATGCGAAAAACAGTCGTTTCATAGCGGAGTCCTCGATCACGCGAGTCTATCGCTGTAGCTCCCGTTCGGTCAATCCGAAGACAAAATCGTTACATCTCCACAGGGCAACATGGGAGATGAACACGGATCGATCATGGCTTTAGCGCTGAGCCAGCGCCCAACGACAAAGGCGGGTGTCTTCGGACCGGGCCCGGAGTAACCTGCCAAGGCTTATGTCTACCATGTGACAATTGCACAGTGCTGATCGAAGCATTAAGTTCAGCATTTAGAGCATGAGTCTCAAGACCCTCAACGATATTTTCGTTGCCATAGCGGGCCGCGATCAGCCCCACTGTATGTTGCGGAAGACCGAAACTGGCTGGCATCCGATTTCTTCACAAGACTTCGCCGCCAAGGTTTCTGGAGTAACGCAAGCGCTGCAATCCTGGGGTATTGCTCCAGGCGATCGTGTCGCCATTTTGAGCGAAAATCGCCACGAGTGGATGGTCGCCGACTTCGCCTGCATGTTGTGCGGAGCAGTCGTGGTTCCTATCTATACGACGCTTACCCCCGAGCAGACCGCCTACATTCTGACCGATTCTGCAACCCGTGCAATCTTTGTCTCGTCGCAAAAACATCTCGAAAAGGTTTTATCAATTCTGGAAACAACCAGCGTGGAAAAAATCGCGGTAATGGACGATGTGGCTGAGCCGCAGGCCATAAATATGTCTGCGTTGATGAAACCTGCTGGCGACCGCCGGATCGAAGCTCTCACCCGCGCTGCACAACCGGATCAACTGGCCACCATCATCTACACTTCCGGCACAACCGGAACACCAAAGGGAGTGATGCTCACGCATGGCAACATGGCGGCCAACATTAATTACTCGCTTCGTGAGTTCGGATTCGGTGGCGGAATGTGCTGCGTTTCATTCCTTCCGCTTTCTCATGTCACTGCGCGTTCCGTTGATCTTGGTCTGCTTTACAGCGGAGTCACCCTCGCTCACTTGCCACAAATCGATCAGCTTCCGCAGGCCCTACGCGAGGTCCGTCCCAGTATTTTGCTGAGCGTGCCACGCGTCTACGAAAAAGTTCATTCCCAAGTGGAACTTAATGCGGCCAAGTTTCCCAAGAAACAGATTTATCGATGGGCAATTAAGGTTGCGCGCGCTCATCGCGAAGAAATTCTGGCCGGCAAAACGCCTCGGTCTGTCTCCTGGAAATTGGCCAATAAACTCGTCTTTTCTAAAGTGCGCGCCGGAATTGGCGGGCGGGTTGAGTTCTTCATCTCCGGTGGCGCGCCTCTGGGCCGCGAATTGGCCGAATGGTATGCCGACATCGGCATCCGCATCCACGAAGGGTACGGCCTTACTGAGACTTCTCCGGTGATCGCCGTGAACACGCCGAATGCGCATCGGGTTGGAAGTGTAGGTAAGCCGTAGGCAAACGTGGAGGTCAGAATCGCGGAAGATGGCGAAATCCTGGTTCACGGGCCTTCCGTTTTTCACGCATACTGGAATAAGCAACAGGAAACGCAGGAAGCATTTGTAAACGGCTGGTTAAAAACTGGCGACATTCGCCGCATCGACGAAGATGACTTTCTGTATGTCACCGACCGCATATCGAGAGCTCCTTAAAACATTCCCCGTGGATCGCGGAAGCCATCGTCATCGGCGACAAGCGAAAATTTCCATCCGTGCTGATCATCCCGAATTTTGCCGCGATTGAAACCTATGCGCGAATGGAAGGTCTGCCATTTTCGTCGCGGTATGAATTGATTGCTCTCCCGGAGGTCCATGCGCGATTTGCGGACATTGTGCATTCCGTCAATGAAGATTTGGCACAGTTCGAGCGGCTGAAAAAGTTCCGACTGGTTTCTGAAGAACTCTCGGCCGCCAACGGGACCCTCACCGCCAGCATGAAAATTCGCCGCCGCGCAATTGAAGAACACTTTAAACGCGAAATAGAAGGAATGTATTCTGAAGGAGAAGTGGCCTCGGTTACCTGATCAGACTCGTACTAGTGTGATCTCTGCTTCGACTTGGTATCGCCGCCTAAACCCTGAACCACAGAGGGCACAAAGGTACACAGAGGAATGCCACAGAGTTGCTGGTTGGCTATAGAAGCCGTCCTCTGTTTATTTCTCCGTGATCTCAGTGTCCGCTGTGGTAAATGCTTTTTTTGTGGATAACCTCTTCGCCTGCCAGCATTGAGACTTCCCTCCGGCACAACTCGGAGCCCCACGTTATCACCCATCGCTCTTCGATTTACAATAACTGCATGTCTGATCCCCTGATTATTGCCGGGCGTCAGTTCCAATCGCGCCTGATCGTCGGCACCGGAAAGTACAAGTCATTCCAGGAGACTGCTCGCGCTCTTGCCGCCAGCGGCGCGGAAATCGTCACCGTCGCAGTCAGGCGGGTGAACCTCGATCGCAGCAAGGAGTCTCTGCTCCACTACATCGATCCTAAGAAATATTTTCTTCTTCCCAATACTGCGGGTTGCTATACCGCCGATGAGGCAATTCGCGCGGCTCGCCTCGGACGGGAAGTTGGAATTTCCGATTGGGTGAAACTGGAAGTGATTGGCGACCAGGCCACGCTTTATCCCGACGTGCAGGCGACCCTCGAAGCGACTCTCTTGCTGGTAAAGGAAGGCTTTACCGTATTGCCCTATACCTCTGATGATCCCGTATTTGCGAAACGCCTACTTGATGCAGGAGCGGCCACGGTCATGCCTCTGGGTGCGCCGATCGGCAGCGGATTGGGAATCCAGAACCGCGCCAATATTCAGATCCTCCGCGAGATCGTCACCGGCGTGCCGCTGATCATCGACGCCGGGGTTGGCACCGCGTC
The DNA here is from genome assembly GCA_003224835.1 of Acidobacteriota bacterium. GTDB lineage: Bacteria > Acidobacteriota > Terriglobia > Terriglobales > Acidobacteriaceae > Gp1-AA145. The sequence continues at coordinate 4,669 of QHZX01000041.1, forward strand.
CGATGCCACGGTTGCGATGGAACTCGGCGCTGATGCGGTGCTGATGAACACGGGAATCGCCAACGCGCAGGATCCGGTGTTGATGGCTGAAGCAATGAAGCATGCTGTCATTGCGGGCAGGGAAGCGTACTTGGCGGGAAGGATGGAGAAGAAGCTCTACGCGACCGCCAGCTCGCCGCTCGAAGGCGTGGTGAGATAAGAAATTCAGTGAAAATCGTGTGACACGGTTTGCGCGTGAGTGATCTTTAGCGCAGCAACCCGCGCGGCCTTTACAGAAATTACTCCATCCTGATTTTGCAGAATGCCTTCGATCAATACAAATTGTTCTGTTCCAAGCAGCAGCCGGTTTTGCTGAAATAAATCCGGCGTAATGATGGCATTCGAGACTCCGGTCTCATCCTCCAGACTCAGAAATACAAAACCTTTCGCGGTGCCGGGGCGCTGGCGCGCAATCACCCCACCTGCAATGCGGACCTTGCGTCCATTCGGAAGCTGGGCGAGTTCACTTGCCCGGCGCACGCCTATTTTCTCCATGCGCGCGCGATGATATGACATTGGGTGCGGCCCAACGGTCATTCCCGTGCCTCGAAAATCGGCTACCAGTCGCTCTTCATCGTTCATCATCTGTAATGGCGATTTGCTGTCAGCCGCCGAGATTTGTTCCAGCAGCGGACCGGAAGGATTCGCTGCAGCCGCCGCACTCCACAAAGCATCGCGGCGATGAAAGCGGATTTCAGATTTCAGATTAGAGATTGAAGATTTATTCCCGAAATCGCAGGCGGCCAGAGGATTTTCATTCTGCAATCTGAAATCTTCAATCTGCAATCCAATCGCATTCAACGCCCCAATTTCCGCCAGCGTATTCAATTCGTCATTTCTCAGTTCCGGCACGCGCCGCACCAGATCATGGATGGAGACAAATGCCGCGCGTTTCCGTTCTCGCGCAATCGCCTTGCCCGCTTCTTCATGCAAGCCACGCATGTAGCGAAGGCCCAATCGCAAAGCGATTTTATCTTCGCTAGCGGACGACAGCCGAGAGCCGACGACATGTTTTTCTGAACGCTGACTGCTGGCTGCTGAATGCTCCAGCGTGCACTCCCACTCCGATCGCGTCACATTCACTGGCAGCACTTTCAACCCATGCCGCTGTGCGTCTTTCACAATGGTTGCGGGACTATAAAATCCCATCGGCTGGTTATTCAAAAGCGCTGCCGTGAAGGCAGCCAGATAATGGCATTTCAAATAAACGCTGGCATAGGCGATCAGCGCAAAGCTGGCGGCGTGGGATTCAGGAAATCCATAAAGTGCAAACGAGGTAATCGAAAGCACGATCTGCTCCTGAGCCTCTTGTGAAATGCCATTGCGTCCCATTCCCGCCCGCAGTTTTGCTTCGATCTCGCGCATGCGTTTTTCTGAGCGCTTGAATCCCATGGCGCGCCGCAACTCCTCCGCTTCGCCACCGCTGAATCCCGCGACTACCATTGCCATCCGCAATAGTTGTTCCTGAAA
>QHZX01000042.1 GCA_003224835.1 Acidobacteriota bacterium
AGATCCTGTCTATAACGCCTAATTCTTCAGCAGTGGCACTCACTGTACCCCGCGTCCCTGGGCTTACCGCGGTTTATTTTGTCCGCTGCCAAATGACAGACAGTTCCGGCTCTGTCTTAGCAGAAACCGTGTATTGGCAATCTCAAACGGATGACGACATAGGTCCAGTGACTAACGACGATCAATTCGCGACAAAGTTGGAACAATGGGCCGATATGTCCGCGCTAAGCGGCATGCAACCTGCGCGACTGTCCATTTCCAGCAGTTCTCAAGAGGTGAGTGGGCAGATTCGCGTGAAGATCACGCTATTCAATGACTCAAACCAACTTGCATTTTTTGTTCGGACCGAGATTATTAAGGGCCCAGACAGTGAGGAGATTCTCCCGATCCGTTACGATGACAACTACATCACTATATTCCCGCACGAAACGCGTGTTCAGAATGCGATTCTGGATCCCTCGCAACTCACGGGCATTAACCCTGCATTGCGGCTTGAAGGGTATAACGTCAAGAAGCAACTCACTCCGCTAGCAGAACAAAGCAAGAAAAAAAGCGCTGGAGCATCAAGCCGGTAAGCCTCATCGCTACTTATGCATTCAACCTCATTTGCCGCGGGAACTACACTCGCCTTTCGGCGTTGTTCTCGATGTGCCGGGTGGCGGTGCTATATAGCAAGGTCAAAATGAACCAAGTTGATGGTTGCGTGTTTAAGTGCGGCGACGCCCTGCTTCAATCCAGGAACCTAGTCCTGGCGAGAGCTCAGAGAAATGTTGTCAAAATCTTTTATTGGATTTTTTTGATCGGAACCGCAGAAAATTGCTGGCTCCTATGCCCTCTGTCGGGCTGAATTGGATCGCGCCAGAGCGGTCGAGCGCCTCAGGATGAGATTGGTGGTGAGAGGATATTCTTTTGGCTCATCGCCCACCGTGGCCTCGGCAATGTCGTTCATCAGAGCTTGAAAGGCAATCTGCGCTAGCTCAGTCTGCGACATTTGTACTGTGGTCAATGGCGGGGTCATAAATTCCGACAAGCGGATATCATCGAAGCCTATAACCGAAAGATCGCGCGGCACGTTGATACCGAGGTCATAACTCTCCCGCATTACTCCAATTGCCGTCATGTCATTGGAACAAAGGACGGCAGTCGGCGGTTTATGGAGACGCATAAGTTCTCCTAAAGCTCTCATGCCGCCTTCCACAGTGTGGTCGCCTATGAGCACCATCTCCGGCGGAACTGCCAGCCCGATTTCAGCCATTGAGTGGACAAAGGCCTCTTTCCTTGCGATCGCAGACCGCAGATGCGCAGGGCCCGCAGAAGACGGTCAAGGTCAATCCGCGGGTACTGGAATATGAGACCCTCATCTCGCTTGCCCAGCTGAAGCTCCATGAAACTGCCACGGTGACTTTATCGCTGAAAAACATCGCCATGTCATTTCCCGCCGCGGATTACTACGGCCATCCGCGCCACAGCCAAAAAGCGCCGAACGTGTTCTTTGCGGACATGCACTCTTTCATTGCAGCTATGGCCAAGCGCTTCCATATCGATCTCGCCATCATTGTCGGGCATCCTGCGATGATCGGCAGCGGCCCGCTTGGGGGCTATCCTGTGGAAACCGGCATGGTGATCGCAAGCACCGATGCAGTTGCTGCGGATGTTGTGGGAGCACAACTCCTTGGATTTCGGGCGCAAGGTGTACGACATCTCTGGGAAGCTGGCAAACTCGGCCTGGGACAAGCCGATACAGACGAGATGCGCATTCCTGCTATGAGCCTGGTGGAAGCCATCAAGGCCTTCACGCAAGTGGCCTACGGTCGGGAGCTCACGTTCAAGCACGCATGAGCTCAGTTGCGAGTCCTCAGCATCGCAACTCAGGCCGCTAATTCGATCAGGGCCAGCCCGGTTTCAGCATCGTCTCGTCGCCGCAGGTGTACTGGCAACTCTGAGAGCATGATTTCAAGTGTTGGCCAGACCCGGCCGCCGAGAAAGTGGCCGCCGTGGGCCGTTCCATCCGATTTTCCGACTACGACATGCGCATGCAGTCTGGGCTTCCCATCCTTCTGCACGATATTTCCCCGCGAACGACAGTACCTCCACCTGTTCGTCGATGGGGATCTTCTTATACTCCTTGAGGCGGGCTCGGCGTCCAAAGAGGTTTTGGCGCCCTGAACGCAGAGCGCCGCGCAAATCTCCTCGTTATAGTTAGAATAGTCACCGACACGACTCATTGGCATTTGTCGCTGACCATTTTCAGGTCCGTCACGCGAATGTCGCCAGCTTCAGCCGCCTCTTTGTTCCCGTGCTCCGCAGCTTCGCCCTTTTCCTTTTCGGCCGATTCCGCCCTGACCGTACCTGTGACCGTCACCTTGTGCCCGAGATGTGCCGATAGCTTCACCGTCCTGCTGCGAAGGCCATACGTCTTCCCATCTTCTCCAGTAATCGAGTACTCGCTTGGTTCGTCTCCCTTCTGCAAGCAGCCTGTGACCGTTGTCTTATCGCCAGCCGTTTTTTCCTGTGCCGACGCGTTGGGAGTGACGTACACGCCGAGTGCGAATGCGAATACGAGCAAAATAAACAACCGAACTAACTTCTGCATTTTTCAACCTCCTGACAATCGAGTGGGGCACAATGTCAGATTCTTGAGTTCATCGCAGGGTTGCAGCTTGGCCGGTCACCGTCTCATATAAAGACATTCGGATTTTATAAAGAGATTCGGATCGAGAATACCTTGACTGATGAGAACGGTCGCGAGGTCAAGCTGAAGCCAGGAGTGGAAGTGGAAGTAACGATCGAAGCCGATCCAGAGGCGACTACTCTCAAGGTTTAGCCGTGTTCCACCTCTAGCAATTTTTGAGACAACAATTCGATTTAAGAGATAACTATTGAAGCTGGCGTGTTGGAAATCAGAGTTTGGGTTGCCATTTTGAGTTGTCCTCCTCTGTGGTTATGCCGCCTTTTTGAGTTTGTGTTGTTCAATACTGCGTAACTGGCGAACTGCTACGAAGAGCGCACTGCGCTCACAATCGTTGAGCCGAGACTGCTTCAGCGTTTCACGAATCACAATGAGCGCGTTCTTCAAATGATTGCGGGCAACATTCTGATCACTTTCAAGCACCGCTTTGGAATAGGATTCAAACCACTTCGAGTTAAGTGGTATGGTTGGCACCGGGATTCGGCAGAAGGGCTGCGGTTAAATAGCATTACTCAGAAGAGGAGTTCTGTCGGTACTTTCCCGAGCCGTCCAACGTGCGGTGCCGTACTGTTATAAACTAAGC
>QHZX01000346.1 GCA_003224835.1 Acidobacteriota bacterium
ATCGAATATGAACTGCCAGAATTGAAAGAAATCCTTGAAGAAACGCTGGGCGTGATCGTCTACCAGGAACAAGTCATGCAGATCGCCAACCGGCTGGCGGGCTATTCACTCGGAGAAGCCGACCTGCTACGGCGCGCCATGGGCAAGAAGAAGCCGGAAGAAATGGCGCAGCAGCGTGAGCGATTCATTGAGGGCGCTGTGCAACGCAGCTATCCGCCAAAGAAGATCGAAAAGATTTTCGACCTGATGGCGCAATTCGCGGGCTACGGATTCAACAAATCGCACTCGGCCGCGTATGCCCTGCTGGCCTATCACACGGCATATCTGAAAACGCATTATCCGGTTGAGTTCATGGCCGCGCTGCTGACCTCGGTCACAGGGAACACGGATGATGTGGTCAAGTACATCAATGAGTGTCGAGAAATGGGGATTGCCGTCGAGCCTCCTGACATTCACGTTAGCGATGCCAATTTCACACCACATGGAAGCGCGATTCGCTTCGGATTGGCCGCAGTCAAGAACGTTGGTCACAATGCAATTGAATCTATTGTTGCGGCCAGGAAAGAGATCGGCCGATTCAAGTCAATTTACGAATTTTGTGAGAAAGTCGAGCTGCGCCTGCTGAACCGGCGTGTTTTGGAATCGCTGATTAAAAGCGGCGCAATGGATTCGCTTGGACGCCGGGCGCAGCTCATGGCGGTGCTCGACAAAGCCATGGACCACGCGCAGAAGACACAGCGCGACGCGGAGTGCGGCCAACATGGGTTATTTGGCGTGTTCCAGCAGGAAGATGCCCATTCGCAGGAAGATCGGCTTCCAGAGACTCCAGATTGGGACGAACACACGCGGCTGGCGAGCGAAAAAGAAATTTTAGGTTTTTTCATCACCGGACATCCACTGGACAAATATCGCGAGAAACTCGAAGACTTGCGCGCCCTCTCCACCACGGAATTGGCCGCTATGAGAGCTTCGACTGGAAAAGACGAGAGCCTTTCTACGGCCGGCATCATTACGAATTTGCGCGTGCTGAAATCCAAGAAGGGCGATTTCTACGCACAGGCTGCTCTCGAGGATCTCTCGGGCTCGATTGAAATGTTGGTCTTCCCCGAGGCTTATCGCAAGCTGCAGGAGAAGCTGAAGATGGAAGTACCGGTCCTGGTACGCGGGGGCGTGCGGATCGAGGAAGGCGCAAATCCCAAGCTCACCGTCAATGACATCTCTTCACTAGAAGAGGTTAAAGTCCCGCTTCCCCGCTCGCTTCGCATTCGCATTCCCCTTGAAAAGGCCTCCGAATCGGTAGTGGATGAACTGCATCTCCTTTTCTCTCAACGCAAAGGCGATGCCCGGGTGCTATTTGACGTGGAACGAGAGCGCGATTTCATGGTTGTCATGGAAGCCGAGGGCTATAATGTCCTGCCAGATCGTATGTTCGTCAGCCGAGTGGAGGAACTCTGCGGACGGGGTGCGGTTAGAGTGATTGAGTGAGGCATTCAAGACCGACCTTCCTCCGAGGAGCAGCTCAATCGCTACCGCGAAATCATATCCAATGAAGACGGTCGATATCACCGCAGTACTTACAGGGGCACAGCTGCTGGTTTCCATGGTTGAAACCCGGCGCGCTGCCCGCAATGGCGACGGTCTGAGCGGAGATACGGCAGCTCCTGAGGAACTCGAAAGAATTGAGCAACAACTCGGTAATTTAGAGGCCCTGGGTGGTCAGACCGGGGAAGTCCGAAAAGAAATCGATGACCTGCGCCAGCGCATTACTATGCTGCGTAAGGAAATTTCGCACCGCGAGGCCTGGATTAAGACTGAGCTGGCACGGCACCCTCAGCGCCCTTACTTTCTTGACTACGTAGAAAAAATCTTCACCGATTTCAGCGAAATTCACGGCGATCGCCGATACGCCGACGATCCAGCGATGGTCTGCGGAATGGCGCGCTTTCATGGAGTCGAAGTGCTGGTTCTGGGAACGCAAAAGGGACGCGACATGAAGCAAAAGGTGCATCGCAACTTTGGCCTGCCAAATCCCGAGGGATACCGTAAAGCGCTGCGTGCGATGCACATAGCGGAAAAGTTTTCGCGACCGGTCTTCACATTTGTGGACGTGACCGGAGCAAATCCTGGACTGGGCGCTGAAGAGCGCGGTCAGGCGGAAGCCATTGCCCTGAACTTGCGGGAGATGGCCAGGCTTCAGGTTCCCATTATTACGACGATCACGGGTGAAGGCGGCAGCGGCGGCGCCTTGGCGATAGCTGTATCTGACCGCGTGCTGATGATGGAAAATGCGGTTTATTCGGTCATCTCACCCGAGGGTTGCGCTTCGATCATGTGGCGCGACGCCACCAAGAAGGAGCTCGCAGCAGAGGCCCTGCGTATTACGGCAACGGACCTCACTGAACTGGGCTGCGTCGATTCTGTCATTTCAGAGCCTCCGGGCGGCGCACATACCGATCCTGACCTGGCTGCCAAATTGCTAGATGATGCGCTGCAACAGCATTTCTCGGAGCTAAAAAAAATGGCGCCGAAGGAACTGGTCGCATTGCGCTACGATAAATTCCGCACGATGGCGCAGTTCTTCACGGAAGCGTAGGTCTCTCGCGGAATACAAACTGCCATGGCGCCGGCGTTTCCCTAGTTCCCACTCGGTAATCTCGCACCCAGCCAGCAGTTACCAACATCAAATCACTACCGTATAATTTAAGTAGATCCCCCACATCCCATGGTCGATGCGGGCAGTAGTTTTGTCTCATATGGCAGGAAGGACCCTTTAGTTAATGGCTACAACTGATGTTGGGCTGCACGGGTCGGCCCAGCGGCCGGCTGCGGCTCCGGTTGTAAACAACATGAGTATCCAGGTTGCGACCGTGAACGGCAGCGGCTCGCAAAGCTCAAATACAGTACTACTAAAAACCATTTTTCACATGGGCGTACCTGTGTCAGGGAAAAACCTTTTTCCCTCCAACATCGCAGGGCTCCCTACCTGGTACACGATTCGCGCGAATAAAGATGGCTACGTTGCCCGAAAGAAGGAAATTGACTTTCTGGTCGCAATGAATCCGGAGACCTCGCGAGACGACGTGATGTCGCTAGCTCCGGGTGCAGCAGTGCTCTACGATGAGCCGCTGAAACTGAGTTCATTGCGTGACGACCTGATTTTTTATTCGGTGCCCTTCGACAAATTAGTTGCACCCGTCTGTCCTGAGGCCAAGCTGAGAAAGCTGGTCAAGAACATGATTTATGTCGGGGTCTTGGCCAAGTTGCTCGACCTCGATATGACCGAAGTTGATAACGCGCTGCGAAAACAGTTTGCTAAGAAAGTAAAGGCTGCGAATTTAAATCTCGCGGCTGTACAAGCTGGATTCGACTACGCTGGTGCGAGTTTGACCAAGCACGATCCCTTCCGAATTGAGCGCCTGAATAAGAACCAAGGCAAGATCATCATCGACGGAAATGCGGCGTCGGCGCTGGGCTGCGTGTTTGCGGGATGCACGGTTTTAAGTTGGTACCCGATCACCCCGTCGTCGTCGCTGGCAGAAAATTTGATCGAATACCTGAAGCGTTTTCGAGTCGGGCCGGATGGCAAAGCCACCTTCGCCGTGGTCCAGGCGGAGGACGAACTGGCTGCAATCGGAATGGTGCTCGGCGCAAGTTGGGCGGGAGCACGGGCCATGACGACTACCTCGGGGCCGGGAATCTCGCTGATGTCGGAATTCGCCGGACTGGCATATTATGCGGAGATTCCAGCCGTCGTCTGGGACATTCAGCGCGTCGGCCCGTCTACGGGCCTGCCCACCCGCACCTCGCAAGGTGACATTCTTTCAACCGCTGTTCTGTCACATGGCGATACGAGGCACATCATGCTCTTCCCTGCCTCGCCGCACGATTGCTTTGAGATGGCAATGGATGCGTTCAATCTAGCCGAAAAATTTCAAACGCCGGTCTTCGTAATGTCCGATCTCGACTTGGGCATGAACAACTGGATGTCTGACCCATTTCCATATCCAGATAAGCCGATTGACCGCGGCAAGGTGTTGAGCAAGGAAGACCTGAGCAAGCTTGGCGGATTCGGCCGCTACAAGGATGTCGATGGAGACGCTATCGGCTATCGGACGTTACCTGGAACTCAGCATCCCGCGGCGGCTTATTTCACACGCGGCAGCGGACATAACGCGTACGGGAATTACAGCGAGCGGCCTGAAGACTACGAAGGCAATATGGAACGATTGCGGCGAAAATTCGAGAACGTTCGATCGATTGCACCCGGACCGGTAGTCGAGAAAATGCCGAATGCAGAAATCGGACTCATTGCATTCGGCACCACGCATTGGGCCTTGACTGAATCCCGTGATCAGCTGCGGGACGAGTACAAAGTAGCGACCGACTATTTGCGAATCCGGGCATTTCCCTTCAGTCAGGAAATCTCGGGGTTTGTGCGCTCGCATAAACGCGTGTACGTAGTCGAGCAGAATCGTGATGCGCAAATGTTCAGCTTGCTTCGCATGGATCTGGATAACGATCTGGTAGCGAAACTACGTAGCATTGCGCGGCTGGACGGGTTGCCCATCGATGCGCGATCTGTGACCGAGGAAATCGCCGCAATGGAGGAGAAGTAATGGCAACAACACCAGCCGCTCCAAAAACCAACCGTATTGGGCTGTCAGTGATCGAATATCGCGGGGGAAAGTCAACCCTATGCGCCGGATGCGGGCACAACGCGATCTCTGAGCGCATTATTGATGCGCTCTATGAAATGGGCGTGCAGCCCGAACGTGTTGCTAAGCTGAGCGGCATCGGATGCTCGTCAAAGAGTCCAGCGTATTTTCTGTCTCGAGCTCACAGCTTCAATTCAGTACATGGACGTATGCCGTCGGTCGCCACAGGCACAGTTTTGGCAAATCGGGGTCTCATGGCGCTAGGCGTGAGCGGAGACGGCGATACGGCTTCTATCGGAATCGGCCAATTTATACACCTCATGCGGCGCAATTTACCGATCGTTTACATCATCGAGGACAATGGCGTTTACGGTCTCACCAAGGGACAATTTTCCGCCACTGCCGATCTGGGATCGAAGCTCAAGACTGGCGTAATCAACGAACTACCGCCGATCGACACGTGCGAACTAGCGATTTCATTGGGCGCGACCTTTGTTGGCCGATCCTTCTCTGGCGACAAGCGCCAACTGCATGCCATGTTGAAGGCGGCCATAGCTCACCGCGGCACGGTATTGCTGGATGTGGTCTCGCCTTGCGTCACTTTCAATGACCATGAAGGTTCAACCAAGTCTTACAAATACATGAAAGACCACGAGGAGCCGCTGCAAGATATCAATTTCATCCCTGTATTCGAGGACATCTCGGTCGAGTACGATCCGGGCACTACCTTAGAAGTTTCCATGCATGATGGATCGCGGCTCCGATTGCGCAAGCTGGAGGAAGACTACGACCCAACAAAAAAAATCCATGCAATTACTCGCCTGACCGAAGCGCGCGAAAAGGGCGAGATACTAACCGGCGTTCTTTACCTGAATACGCAGGCTCCTACGTTCCTCGACATGCTGAATATCACGGACGAGCCTCTGGCAACTCTTCCGGCGTCAGTAGTACGCCCTGGCCGCGAGGTGCTGGAGCAAGTAATGGAAGAGATGCGGTAGTTCTCTGATGACCACCGAAGCGCGTCGCAGCTAGTTCGCGGTTCTGATACCGTTTCCTATTTCTGGAACCCACGCTTGAGAAAGCTTTTGCTGATGATGGTTGGCCTGCCGGTTCTGGCGGGGCTTGCATGGTGGTACTTTCACCAGCGCGAACTTTCCAATCTTGATCCCGCTTACCACGAATACGCTTACGTCACCAATGGTAAGAGCAATACGGTTTCCGTTATTGACCTGCGAACGTTTCGCCTGGCACGAACTCTGCATGTGGGCAGCGGTCCGACCGGTATCTCAGCCAATCCAAACAGAAACGAAGTTTATGTCGTCAATAGCGGGTCGTCGAATGTTAGCGTGATTGACGCCGAGCGAAATGCTGTCGTATCGACAGTGGGCGTACATGGAACTCCGTATTTCATCGACGTGTCGGCAAACGGGAAACGCGGTTACGTTGCAAATTCCGGCTCAAATGACGTTTCCGTGATTGATCTCGATCAACGCAGAGTCATCGGCAGTATTCGCGTGGGCACTGCTCCGGGATTGGCCAGAGTTTCTCCGGACGGAAATACAATCGTGGTCAGCAATCGAGGAAGCGATTCCGCATCGTTCATTGACACACGCAAACTTTCTGTGCGCGGGACGATTCCAATCTGTCATGAACCTACTGACATTGCGATTCTGCCGGACAGCAGCAAGGCTTTTGTGGCCTGCTCCGGTTCCGCGCAGGTAGCATCCATCGATTTAAAAAGTGAAAAGCTGCTGGCTCTGCTGGATGTTGGAAAGACGCCGGTGAGCCTGACCCTCAAGCCGGACGGCGGGGAACTCATCGTCTGCAACTTCGATTCAGACAGCATCTCGATTATCGAAACCACAACCGACGAGGTCAGCGGTAGCTATTTGATCGGCAGACACCCGTCACGGGGAGTAGTTTCCGCGGACAATTCACGGCTGTATGTAAGCAACTTCGGATCAGATGCAGTTGCAGTGTATGACATCGATATGGGCAAAGTGATTGCGTCCCTGCCGGTGGGCAGCTCGCCAGACGGACTCGCGCTGTCGCAAAGCCAGAATTACTTATTGGTGCTCGATTCGCAGTCTGGAGATGCAACTGTAATTCAGAAGCGCAAGCCGAGGAAGTTGGAACCAGGAGAGTATGGCCTGCTGACGATGATTCCGGCCGGTGCTCAGCCGAACAACATTGTTGTGAAGGCGTTCATGCTGACGAAGACTCAGCCTTAACACAGATCTCAAGCAATTGGACTAAGCGTGCGTGCCACAGCACTTCTTATACTTCTTGCCTGAGCCACACGGGCAGGGATCGTTGCGGCCGACTTTTGCGCCGCTGCGAACGACCTGTTGAACCGGCTGGCGGTCGCCTGCTCCGGCCATACGAGCTTGTTCCAGTTCGCGTCGTTTGCGACGCTGGAAAGCCTCTTCGAGGTCATCCACAGACGTGGAGACATTTCGTGGCGGATGATTTCCATTTCCATCAGCCCCGCCATGGGTAATCACTGCTTGATCTTGCGGATTGCCTGGGGCTCCGGAGTCTCCACGTGAGATGATTTGCATGAGATACAAATAGCGGGTCGTATCCTCCTGGAAGCGCTGCATCATAGCTTCAAACATGTCGAACGACTCGCGCTTGTACTCGACTAGGGGATCTTTCTGCCCGTATCCGCGCAGACCAATTCCTTCTTTCAGGTGATCCATGTTGAGCAGGTGATCTTTCCATTGCTGGTCTAGTACGCTCAACATAATCATGCGCTCGTGGTAGCGCATCGCATCCGGGCCAATAAGTTTCTCTTTAGCATCGTAGCGGGCTTTCAGCTTGTCGAAGATTGTGTCGCCGAGTTCTTGGCGATTCAAAGTTTCGGGCTGGACACCTTCCGCAATAATGTCGACGCCGAAGCGAGTAAAGATGGCATCTTTCAGACCCTTGATGTCCCAGTCCGCAGGATGGGTTTTAAGGCCTGCGTGCTGATCGAGCAGGTCGCTGAGAATTCCAGCGACGTAATCTTCGAGAATCAGATCCTTTTGATCGACACCCTCAAGCAACTGACGGCGCAGGCCATACACCGCCTCCCGCTGCTTGTTCATTACGTCGTCGTATTCAAGCAAGTGCTTACGGGATTCAAAATGCTGCCCCTCGACGGCTTCTTGCGCCTTCTCGATTCGGCGGCTGATCAACTTGGACTCGATCGGCACACCTTCTTCCATGCCAAGGCGTTCTAACAACTTCGAGACCCACTCCTTGGCGAAGATGCGCATAAGGTCATCTTCGAGCGAAAGATAAAAGCGCGAAGCACCGGGATCGCCCTGGCGACCTGCACGCCCGCGCAGTTGGTTATCAATTCGGCGAGCTTCATGGCGTTCGGTGCCGAGGATGAATAATCCGCCGAGATCGGTTACTTCGTCGTGCTCTTTATCCGTCTGCTGTTTATGGCGAGCAAAGGCTTCGTTCCACTGATCGGTCGGGACAACATACTCACTGCCGGCGTAATACCAAACCGTGCTCTTGGAATCGTCCACGCCCACTTGGACCTTACCCTGGGCGGCTCGCAGCGGTTGCGCGATTCCCTTCTTCACGCACTCTTGCTTCGCCATGAACTCAGCGTTCCCGCCCAGCAGAATGTCAGTGCCGCGGCCAGCCATATTGGTGGCAATCGTGACCATGCCCTTGCGGCCGGCCTGCGCCACGATCTCGGCTTCTTTTTCGTGGTACTTGGCGTTGAGTACCACATGCTTGATGCCTTTTTTCTTCAGCAGATCAGAGAGTCGCTCCGATTTTTCGATCGAGGTTGTGCCAACCAGCACTGGCTGAGCACTACTATTCAGTTTCTGGATTTCATCGGCAGAGGCGAAATATTTTTCTTTTTCTGTGCGGTAAACCAGGTCTGGATTTTCAATTCGCAAGAGCTGTTTGTTGGTGGGGATGACTACGACATCCAAGTTGTAGATTTTGCCGAACTCCGTAGCTTCGGTTTCCGCGGTACCGGTCATGCCGGCAAGTTTCTTGTACATGCGGAAATAATTCTGGAAGGTGATGGTTGCGAGAGTCTGGTTCTCACGCTCGATCTTTACGCCCTCTTTTGCTTCCACAGCCTGGTGAAGGCCATCAGACCAACGCCGGCCCGGCATCAGACGCCCAGTAAACTCGTCAACGATAATAACTTCACCGTCTTTAACCACGTACTCGACGTCACGATGATAGAGAGAGTGCGCCTTGACCGCGGTCTCTACGTGATGCTTCAGGTCCCAATTTTCCGGGTCGGCAATATTGCTGATTCCCAGCAGCTGCTCGACTTTTTCCCAGCCAATGTCCGTCACCACCGCATTGCGGTGTTTTTCGTCCACGATGTAGTCGCCGGTCATCTCTGGCGGTTCGCCGGCCGGACCAGGAATCTCTTCCCCCTTTTCAAGTTTCGGAATGATCCGATTCACGCGGGCGTATTTGTCGGTTGATTCCTCGCTGGCCCCGGAAATAATCAGTGGGGTACGTGCTTCATCGATAAGAATCGAGTCAACTTCGTCCACAATGGCGAAGTTGTGACCGCGTTGCACGCAATCCTTCAGATCAAACTTCATGTTGTCGCGCAGGTAGTCGAATCCAAATTCGTTATTTGTGCCGTAGGTCACATCGGCTGCGTAGGCCTCCCGGCGCTGTTGGTCATCAAGATCGTGGACAATCACGCCAACACTGAGACCTAAGAACCGATAGAGCTGGCCCATCCATTCCGAGTCGCGCTTGGCCAGATAATCGTTAACAGTAATCACGTGAACGCCGCGCCCGCTCAGTGCATTCAAGTAAACAGGAAGTGTGGCAACCAGCGTTTTGCCCTCGCCAGTTTTCATTTCCGAAATCGTGCCTCGGTGTAGAACCATGCCGCCGATTAACTGCACATCGAAATGGCGCATGGTGAGGACCCGGCGGCCGGCTTCGCGGACTACGGCGAAAGCCTCTTCCAGTATCTCGTCAAGTACTTCGTTGGTGGCGGCGAGACGTTCTTTGTCCAGTTCCTTCAGGCGCTCGGGGTCAGCATCTGTCTCGTCGGGAATGCGACTGAGTCGGTCGTGGATTCGCTTGCGGAATTCGTCGGTCCTGGCGCGCAGTTGCTCGTCAGAAAGCTTACTTATCTCGGATTCTCGAGCATTTATTGCCGCAACCCGCGGCAAAAGACGTTTGACTTCGCGCTCGTTCTTGGTCCCGAAGACCTTGCCTAACAACCTGTTAATCAAATCTGAAGTCCTTCAGAGGGCGCACGCCCAAAGTGATAAAAGCCTACCATATTAGATGCTGAGCCTCTTGGTTCGACCCACCCTGATCGGGTGGGTCTATTCCCCGAACATTGGTACTTGCCTCAGGTCGGTCGGACCGCGGCGTTGACGATGGGTGGCACCGATAACGGCCAAGACGGTCAGGGACTCCAGAGCTCCCCGAGGCACAAATAGGCGCTGCACATTTGACCGCAGGTCTGGAGGATTGATCAGGAACCCGTCCGGCGTAGTGAGAGCGAGATCGTTGGGCATTAGGCCTTCAAGGATCTCTCCATCACGAAACTTAATTCGCACCCAGAGGCCTTCTGAGCGGGGCCGGGTAGTGAAGGTCTTCCGGGACAGGGAGTCGGAATCCCCGAATTCCCGAACAAAGAACACACACTTGATGTCGGCGAGGTCAATTGCCACCACATTGCCGGAGGTGTTGAGAAGCTCCAGCTTGCCGTCACGTACAAAGTTTGCAGGCGCGACGTGTCCGTTAACCGTGTCGCGGTCTATTTTGCGGACGATGACTTTCTTGTGCGTGGAAGGCATGAAAAATTAGGTAATTTGGAAACTTCGTAATCTGGCGGTTTGCGCTCTTCGAATTACAAAATCCACCCGATTGCAAATTACTCAATGCTCCCCGATTCTCGCACTTCCGAGGTGAAAACACGCACGTATCCAGCTACATAGTAGCCAAAACAATAACGTTGTGTTATTTTTTGTAGTTCACATTGCCTCTCGAAATGGAAGCAACCTATTCATATGTAAGTACTTACGAAGATATCCACAGGTTTCCACAGCTGGTATTGTGGAAATCCGCATATTGCCTGGATCGGGTTTCTGGTGAGTAATTTATTGCTCTTCGGGCAGTTCAAGACCTTGAATGGCTGACTACATCTACACAATGGAGCTTCGGCTGACGCCGAAGAATGTGTACCTTACCGGTGGCGCGGTGCGGGACATTATTAGCGGATTTCCTATCCGCGATTTGGATTTCACCGTTCAGGGGAATCCGCTCAAGCTGCAAAAAGAATTTGAGCGCTCTGGCGCGGTAATTGGCGGCGCCGACGATAACTTAAAGATTCTGTATTTAACGTTGCCCGGCGGCGTTCGAGCTGAAATCAGTCCGGCTCGAACGGAGAAGTATGAAAAAACCGGCAAGCCGCCAATCATCACACCTGCCACGATTATTGAAGACCTGCGGCGTCGTGATTTCACGGTTAACGCGATGGCGCTCTCGCTGAATCCCGGTTCGCGTGGCCTTCTGCTGGATCCTTTCAACGGCGCAGCAGATATTGAAGCCAAGCTCGTGCGTATCCTGCACAATTATGCATTCGTTGAAGACCCGTCGCGATTGATCAGGGCATCGCGTTTCTCCGCGCGATTCCACTGGCCTCTCGAGGAGCGCACACAGGCGCGCTACGATTCGGCTAAAGAAAACAATTACATCGAGTACATCACCAACCGGGCGATTGGATACGAGATTGAACAATTGGCGTACGAGGATGACCCGCTGAATGTGGTGCGCGTGCTCGAGAAAGAGGGCTGGCTAAAGGTGCTGAGCCTACACTGGACGAGTTCCAAAGTTGACACCGAGGGGCTCTCGGAGTTGATGCGGACACGCCAGCAGATGAACGAGTTGGGCTATTCGCCTGATCCGGAGGGGTGGCGGGATATCAGCGAGCACGCGAAAGAATTGGCAAAACGGCTTAGCGGCAAGGAAGCTTCCACGCCGTCCAAGACATGGAAGCTGCTGTCAAATGCACGTCAAGATATGGTGTTGTTTCTGGCCGTTACCGCGCGTCAGCAAGCGGTTGAACAGAAGATAAAGAACTTCTTTACCAAGTGGCGCGAGGTGCAGCAAAAGATTCCGCTGCCGGAAATGACCGAATTGCTGATTACCCCGCAATTACCCGAATATCCAAAGATTGCGGAAGAAGTTTTCATGCTGCTGCTTGACGGCAAACTGCGGTCGAGAACTGAACGAATGAATTTCTTAAAGCCGCTGGCGCCACCACCACCACCGCCTCCACCACCTCCGCGTCGCGGGCGTGCGGCGAAGGCAGCGGCCCAGGTACAGCCTCAAGCTCCGCAACCAGTCGCAACCGGCAAAAAAGGCAAAGCACAACCTGGGCCAGCGGCTACGGTATCCACAAAGTCTCAGGAAAAGACCAAGATTGTCCCTCCGGCGAAGGGCCATGAAAAAACCAAGGCTGAAAAGCAAGGGCCTAAACCCGCCGTCCCGGCCAAGACCGTGCAAAAGAAAAAAACGCCAGCCAAAAAGGCCGCCGCAAAACCCCAGAAGAAATCCAAAAAACACTGACGCTTACATATTGGAATTCGTGTCGAGACCGAAGTTCGGGTGGTGAAATGTGCCACTAATCTTTACCGGAACCACTTTACTGTGGGGCCCTTTCTTAAACAGCGGCTCGAGCGCTTTGGCGAAGGCGGCTTTGATGCCTGAAGTCGTTTTGGTGAGGCTGGCTTTGGTAGTTAGTCTGCCGTGCATGTTCACGCGCTCACTGGTCAAGTCGTAAGCACCGCGGAGTAAGGCACTAGCGTCTCCGTCGCGAGCTGAAAGCTGCGTGAATTGCGCAATTCCATTACGCACCATCACCTGGCCGCCCAGGTCTGTCAAATTGGTACCATCCGGTTCCTTTTGACTGGGCCGTTCGGCAATCTTGCTCAAGCGAGATTCAGTTTTGAGAAAACGTTCATGGCCGGATGGAATTACGACGTGCATCTGGAAGGCAACATTTCCGGTGATCGGCGACTTAGGAGCCTTGATAAAAGGATAAAAAGTGTCTTCGATCCGGCCGCGATCACAATTTAGATCGATAATCGCCGCACGCTTGCCATCTGGCCTGCGGCCAATTGTTCCATGAGCTTGGATCTCATCGCGTCCGAAATTTCCCTTAACCCTTCGCAGGATTGTTTCGCCGTTGATGGCATTGACCGCTGCAGTGAATCGCGTTCGCAGGGGTAATTTATGCTGCGTAGAACTCACCTCAAATTGAGGCACTGTAGCTGAACCTTCAACTTCGATCTCCTTAAACTTTCCCCTAAAATTGCCATCGGATGAAATTACGCCACCAATTGAATTGAATACGGAGAGATCAGCATTCGCGAGCGAGTAGTTCCCTGAGACGGCAGTCGAGGATGGGTCTGACGAGTTCCATGGTCCGAACTGGCCAGAGGTTCGGATCACGCCCGCCGGCATAGGGTTATCGAACAATGCTGCAAACTTGATAGCGTCGGCTCCTCCCAGGTTATCGAGTTGGAATTTGTGGAAAACAAATCGTAGAGGGTGATTTCGTCCGTGTTGGGGAATTTCCAGCACGGCGTCATCAGCAACAAACTTGTCCACAGTCGTTTGTTGGTCCGAACTTTTGTTTCTCGAAAAGTCAGACCGCGCTAGCGTCACGTGCATGCCTTCGGCACGTAGCAAACTGATGCGATGACCCAAAAGTCTCAACAAACTGCTCCTGATTGTGAGCCGCCGAATTGAAATCAGGGGTGGGCCCGAGCCATTGCGCTGGAAACTTACATTTTCCGCGATACATCCCGGAGGAAAATATTTTTCGTGAAAACTTCCAAACTTGACGTTTGCCGAGAGGGTTTCAGCAAGTCGCGAACGTACTGAGCCTTCAGTAAATGGCCAGAAATGATGGAGTAGTATGGCGCCAGCAAACAACGCGCAGACGAGAATGGACAGTATAACGAGGGCAATTTTCTTAATCGGCCTCCGAGATTCCATTTGTGTACTCACAGAGGCGATAGTTGCCGCGCCCACTCTTCCTTCGCCGACAAGATTGGATTCCTTGATCGCCAGTGCGTTTGCCCAATGTCATCGAACAACCCTGTTGGAAAGGTTCATTTGTCTCCGAGGAGTGAAGCACCTTAAAAACGGTATGCACATCTAAGTGATCAAGATGACTACTCCCATCAACATCAATACAGCTACGGCCAAAGAATTGACCCAACTTCCTGGAATCGCTAAAAACCTGGCATACCGCATCGTGAACCACCGCAATCGGCACGGATATTTCACGCACTGGCAAGAACTACTTGAGGTCAAGGAGTTCCCTGCTGGCGCGTTAGACAAAATCAAAACGCGAGCGAATATTCTTCCGCCAGCGGGCATCCTCAAAGAGGAGTTCGGGCCTCGGCGCGTTAAGACAGCACAAATCGAGCGAGTTAGGAAAAAACCTAAAGGCTATACGAAAGCCATACGCGCGACCCGAAGCTCAGACCGGCTCAAGCGCAGCGCCTAGCTTCAGCCACACGTCGCCGAGAAAAGGTCGGAACCATAATTCCAGAAGCGTGGTGCCACTCTGCCCATCAGTGCACATATTCCACGCTCTACTTGGATCTGTAGTACAAGACATTCGCCGGTTTGGTTCACCCGAACAGCAAGACGACATCACCCTTGTCGTCGCCCGATGTAGACCCTCCTAACAAGCGGGTCATTCCATTCAGAGCCGCTATAATGGCCGCAACGGCCCGATCTCGCTCTCGGGCGGTGCAAATGGCAAATATTTGGCTGCGGGTGGCTCTGGCGTTTTATGGCTTAGGACTGCTTTACGTCCTGGTGGCCCTGACTCGCACTCGGGAAATACTGAATCGAATCGCTCTCCATGCCGCCTATCTAGGCATGATCTTCCATTTTGTCGCAATTATTGAGACTGTCCGCCAGTCAGGCGAGATGAGCCTGGCTTCGTTGTCGCTGGCGGCCTCAGTCCTCGGATTTCTGATAATGGTGGTCTTCCTGCTGGTGTACTTAATTTATAAAACCACGTCTCCCGGAATCATAGTTTTCCCCATGGTCTTTCTGCTGACGTTTGTTGGCCTGAGCGGACTCGAATCGTTCGTGTTGGCTTCTTCTTCGGCGCGAGAAGGATGGCTGATTGCGCACATCACGCTCATATTCGCGGGATATGCCGCCCTGGTCATCAGCTTCAGCGCCAGCCTGATTTACCTGATGCAAGAGCACGTTCTCAAGGCAAAACGCCCGAGCGGCTTGCTGTCGCGCCTGCCCGCACTTCAAGTGACAGATGACATTGGGTTCCGATCCCTGCTGATTGGATTCCCATTTATGACCGCGGGCCTGATTGCTGGATTGATTATTGCCCAGGCCAGCTTCGGCCACGTCAATATTCGCGATCCAAAAATTCTGCTTTCTCTGCTGACCTGGGCAGTGTACCTAGTGCTGCTTTACACGCGTTGGAGTGCGGGCTGGCGGGGAAGGCGGGCCGCGTATTTGGCCGCTGGCACCTTCGCCCTGGCGATTGTGGCTTGGGCGGCAAACTACTTCAGCGCGGTCCACAGGCTGTCCCCATGAATTTCCAGCTGCTGGGCGTGAATCACAAGACGGCGCCGGTAGAAGTACGCGAGCAGCTTGCCATCTCCGGTAAAAATCTGGCTGACGCTTTGCGGCAATTGATGACCGTTCCTGGCGTGCAAGAGGCAATGATCCTGAGCACCTGCAACCGCGTGGAAGTGCTGGCCCATACCGCCAATGGAAGTGCCGACCTGCGCCAATTTTTGCGGGAGCACTTCGGCGTTGAGCCTTCGTCGTATGAGTCCGATTTGTACGAATACCGCGAAAACGACGCAGTGAGGCATGTGTTTCGCGTTGCCTCCAGTTTGGACTCCCTCGTTGTCGGCGAACCGCAGATTCTTGGACAAGTGAAAGAGGCATACGCCAACGCTCGCGCCGCCGGAACTGTGCAGTCGTATCTGAATCTCCTTCTGACTCGCGCGTTTGCGGTAGCCAAGCGTGTGCGTACAGAAACGGCGGTGGGTTCCTCATCGGTTTCAATCGCCTCTGTGGCTGTGGAATTAGCCGAAAGAATTTTCGGATCATTGCAGGGAAAACAGGTTTGTTTGGTTGGCGCGGGCAAAATGTCTGAGATTGCGGCACGCCATTTGATCGCAAAAGGCGCAGGCCCGATTTTCGTTGCTAACCGGACTTACGAACGCGCCCAAACTC
>QHZX01000043.1:0-3582 GCA_003224835.1 Acidobacteriota bacterium
TTCCCGCCGCATCGGCTGGAAGCCTCAAGGTGAATATGTTGCAGTTGCTGATTGGTCATCGCATATCAGGCAAGTTGGATTTCCTTATCGGCGGCGGACCAGAGTGGATCCAGAAATATCAGTGGATCGAACCTAGGTTGATTGTGACCTCGCAGGGTCTTCAGGTCATTAATTTGCCCTGTATTAATCCAGCCGCAGGCGTGACTTGCGTTCCGGCTAACAGCAGCTTCATCACCGGGTCCGCTCGGGCCACATTGCGCTACCACTGGTCCCCGCGTACCGAGCTGCTGCTTACTTATCTCAGGTACATCAGCCCAGGTTCGGGCTTCTTCGGCGGAGCTAATACAGATGTGGTTCGCTTTACGGTTAGCCACAGTCTCGCGCGGCGTTGGACCGTCATGGCAGACACCGGCTACGCACGCAATTCGCGTATCTTAGCGGCGACAGCCAGCGTGGCCAATGGCACAGCAAATTATCGCTACAGGTACGTGGGTGGCGGTGTTCATCGCCAGCTTGGCCGTTACTTCTCGGCTTTCGCAAGCTAGCAACATAACGTCTTCGGATTTGGGGCTAACGGTTGCACCGGTACGGCTCCAAATTGTGGGCGAAGTTACGGCAGGAATGTTGGGCTGATCGGTTTGCACTGGACCCCGCATCCGATTCGGCTCGATTGATTTTTCAGCCAGCCTGGCTGGCAGATTGGGAATACATATGATTGAGAACCGTGTATTAAACATGGACGACTACGGCGCGATGCTGCGCCGCCGCCTCCGGGTTATTCTCCTCCCCACGCTGCTGGCGCCGATTGTCGGTTTTCTAGTCTCCTTTGCTTTTACGCCCAAGTACACCTCTCAGGCGGGGGTCTTGGTGGAAGGACAAAAAGTGCCGCAAGGCTATGTCGCCTCAGTAGTCACGGAAGATCTTTCGCAGCGCATTGGCACCCTCGAGCAGAAGGCGCTGGGTTCGGATCGTTTGCGGCCACTCATTGACAAACTAAACCAGCAGGGCATACTGCACGGCGGGAATACTGATGATGTGATCGATCAAATCCGCACCGGACTCGCAATTGAACCGGTGCAGATGGTGATAGTACCCAATGTAACCAGCGGCAAAGGTCCACGCCCAGGATTCGGCGGTTCCTCAAAAACAACGGAAATCCCAGGTTTCAACCTGAAATTCACCGCAAGGAATCCACGCGAAGCACAAGCGATTTGTGCGGGTGTAACTGACATCATGCTTCAGGAGAATCTCAGAGATCGCGAGCAGGTGGCGCAAAACACCACTGACTTCCTGTCACGGCAGGTGGATGACGCTAAGAGTAATCTGAACGACCTTGACGCAAAGCTGGCGGCATTCAAACGGCAGTATATCGGCCAGCTTCCCGGCGATGAAGACAGCAACTTTAAAATCCTGACGGGAATGAATTCGCAGTTAGACGCGACCACGCAAACGTTAAGTCGCGCGCAACAGGATAGGACTTACAGCGAATCGTTGCTTGCGCAGCAGCTCGCGGCCTGGAAATCTTCACAGTCGGCCAGCAATCCGCAAAGCTTGCAGCAGCAACTTGCGCTGGCACAAGCCCAGTTGATCTCGCTACAGGGACGTTACACCGATGATTTTCCTGACGTAGTGAAGCTCAAAAAGCAAATCGCCGATCTGCAAAAGAAACTTGACGAAATCAATTCTGCTGCCCCGAGCACTGGAGTGCCTCCGGGTGCCCAAGCCAATGCCTCCGAGCCGCCGGAGATTCAGCAGCTCCGGATGCAAATCCATCAATACGACCAGGTCATCGGGCAGGCAACACGTGAGCAGAGTAACCTGCAGGCCCAGATCAAAGTTTTGCAGGGCAGGGTGGCTCTGAGTCCCGCTATAGAAGAACAGTACAAACAATTAACCCGCGACTACGAAACGGCGCAGAAATTTTATGGCGACCTGCTTGCGAAAAAGAGCCAATCGGCAATGCAGACGGCCATGGAACGGGAGCAGCAAGGCGAGCAAATGCGCCTGCAAATTCCCGCGGATTTACCGGATTCCCCGAGTTTTCCCAACCGGCTGATGTTTGCCGCCGGTGGCCTGGGAGGCGGATTGGCCCTGGGCATTGGCATTGGTCTGCTGCTTGAACTTCGTGACAAATCCTTACGTAACGAAGGCGATGTGATTGCCGCCCTGCAATTGCCGGTACTTTCGCAAGTGCCATGGGTGGGCGCCGAAGTCGAAGGGCAGAACGGTAATGGCAAGCGGAGGCTTGGTTTCATGTCGGGCCCCGGAAACCGGGACAAGGCAGAGGTTTAATCAGCAATGTACAAAGAGTTCTTTGGCCTGCGGGCGAACCCGTTTAATGTCAATCCTGATCCACGTTACCTATTTCTGACGCGGCACACGGAAGAGGCGCTGGCGTGTCTGACTTTCGGCATCCAGAGCCGCAAGGGTTTCGTTCTGCTCACTGGCGAGGTGGGGACCGGCAAGACGACGCTGATCAATAAGCTGCTCGAGTGGCTGCGTGCGCAGCAGGTTCCAACCGCATTCATATTCAATTCACGTATGAATGTGCCTCAATTTCTCGACTACATGATGGCAGATTTCGGTCTGCCGTCGGAGACGCGGTCGAAGAGTCAGGTCCTGATACGGCTTTACAACTGGCTTCTGGAGCGCTATCGCGCGGGAGAGACTGCGGTACTGATCGTGGATGAGGCGCAAAACCTCCCCGATGAGGTGCTCGAAGAGATTCGCATGATGACGAATCTGGAGACTTTCACCGAGAAGTTGCTACAGATTGTCCTGGTGGGTCAGACGGAACTGGAGCAACGGTTGAAGCACCCGAATCTCCGGCAGTTGCGGCAGCGGCTGACGCTGCGGGCTAAAACTCATCCGCTGACGGCCGAAGAAACCAAATCCTACATTCATCAGAGATTGCGGATTGCGGGATCGAACGGGCAGCAGATTTTTGAGCCGGAAGCACTGGCTGCAATTCATCGTTATTCGGGCGGCATTCCGCGGGTGGTCAACCTCCTCTGTGAACATTGCCTGGTCAGCGCATTTGTTGACCAACAGAAGACGGTAGGCGCAGGTGTAGTCGATGCGGTGGCCCGGGATTTTGATCTCGAGGGCAGCCAGAACGTCGGGCCGGCCTCGCAGACCGTCCCTGACAAGTTCGATTTGATGGATGCACTTAAGACGATTTCAAACCTCACCGAGCGCCTGAAAGAGTCGCACCGCGAGGGAGACGAAGTAAGCAAAGAAGGGAAACTATGAGCCGAATTCATGAAGCCTTGAAAAAAGCTGAGCAGGAAAGGGCGACGTCGGAAAGCATTCCTCAAATGGTGGCTGATCAGGTTGTGCTCGAAGCAATCGCCAGCTCAGAGAATGTGGTTCCGGCTCGATCTGCGATCTCCGCCTCCGCTGCAGTGGCGGCCACCACATCGGACATCCTGGTGGCGCGCAGTCGACGGACAGAGTGGCGACCCGATCCGAAGACCATGCTTTTCTTCAGTGGCGAGGAGCACCTCTACGGCATGGAGGAATTCCGTACTTTGCGCAGCCGCCTTTACCAGGCACGCGAAAAACATCCGCTTTCCAAGGTAC
>QHZX01000043.1:3793-4121 GCA_003224835.1 Acidobacteriota bacterium
GCATGGAGGAATTCCGTACCTTGCGCAGCCGCCTTTATCAGGCCCGCGAAAAACATCCGCTTTCGAAAGTGCTGGTCACAAGTCCGCTGCCAAAAGAGGGCAAATCTTTCGTCACCGCTAACTTGGGGCAGGTGCTTGTACGCCAGCAGGGAAAACGCGTTTTGCTGATAGATGCCGATCTTCGTAACCCGCACCTCCACTCCACGTTAGGGGCTGAATCGGGGCCAGGACTATCAGAGTTTCTGAAGGGTGAGATGGATGAGTTCACGATTATCCAGAGCGGCCCCATGGAGAATCTATTCCTCATACCTGCCGGAACCAGGAATGA
>QHZX01000044.1 GCA_003224835.1 Acidobacteriota bacterium
GAGCGCCGAGAATTCGCCGAAGAACTGCAGGCGGAGCTCGCACGACTGGGCAAGCCGGAGAAAAAAGTATCCGGATCGGCGGAGGGTGCGCTGCACCGGGCCTGGGTGGATACAAAAGTCGCGCTGGGTGGCGATGATCATACTGTGCTCGATTGGCTGGAACACGGAGAGGATGTTGCGAAGGACGCTTACCAAAAAGCGCTTTCTGGTGCCTTGCCGTCGACCGTGGGCGAAATCGTGAGACGTCAGGCGGCGAGTGTGCAGCGCGTGCATGATCAGGTGAAGGCCTTCCGCGATCAGGCCAAAGCGGCTTAGGCGTAAGGCGCACTGAAAGATCACGGGCGATAAATTAGCCACGGGTTGACACGGATCTTCGCGGATTTTTCCGTATGGATCCATGGAATCTGTGGCTTTGTTCTTATGCTGCGGGCTGCGGTTTCTTGGATTCAGCAACCGACCAACCGCCGGGCTTCAACGCGCGATTCAGGCCATAGGCTAGAACGCCGGCGGCAATCAGGATTACGCCGAACGCGAATGAACTCATCCCCAGAATCGACTCGTGCTCGCTGCGGATCACTGAGAAAACGAGCAAAAGCACCGGCGGGATGCCGATGGCAATGGCTCCCAGCTTTCCGCCCGGAACACGGAACGGGCGCTTCAAATCGGGTTCGCGGAACCGGAGGACCGCCAACGCGAGGAACTCGAGGGAAAGGCTCGCCCCATAAAGCAGGATGTCGATTGTCACCAGGCGTGCGAAGCCCAGGCCGAGGCACATGGCCCATCCAATCGCCAAAGCGATAATTGCGACCCATGGGGCGCGGGATTTCTTCTGCAGCTTTGCGAAAACTGCCGGGAGCATCCCGTCCTGCGCCATGGCCAGGGGAAGGCGCGAGTAGCTCATCACCAGCGCATTGAACATGCCGAACGCGCTAATCATGCCCCCGAGGATAATCGCAATGCGAAGAAGCGGGCCGCCGACGAGGGCGGCGATGTCAGCCCATGAACCGGTTTCCCAGGCGGTGGCTTTCAGCCCAGTCATCCACATCGCGGCGAAGGGCAGAACGTAAGTGATCGCCACGATCGTGACCGCTACGAGCATGGCGCGGGGGTACGTCCGCTGCGGGCGTTCGACTTCGGTCGCGATCGTCGAGGCATTGTCCCAGCCCATGTAGTTCCACATGCAGATCAGCAGACCGCCGAGGATATCCACGTTTGAGGTCGTCGGCCGCGTGACGGCGTTGGCCAATGCTCCCAGCTTGAACGGGGCCAGCAACACGATCCCGATGAATGGTGCCGAGAGCGCGAAGAACAGCCAGAGCGAGGTCAGAGAGACGACTTTCACCCCAGCAATGTTCAGGACTGCGCAGGCGACCACTACCGCCAGCGCGACCCACCACCCGCGGTTCCCTTCCTGAAACCACGGGAACATCCGGGTCAGGTAGGCAACGAAGAGCGTGGGATAGATCGCCATGTCGAAAATTGACGCGATCAGCGAGAGCCAGGCTTCCTGGAATCCCCAGAAGTTGCCCATGGCGCGGCGGACCCAGGCGTAATATCCGCCTTCGAAGGGCAGCGCGCTCGATAGCTCGCCAATCATGAAGGCGGTGGGCAGGCTCCAAAGCAGCGGGGTGATCAGCAGGATCAGAATGCCCCGCCAGTACCCGGCGCCATGCACGATCTCTTCGGTGCCATAGGTTCCGCCCGACACCATAAAGAAGGTGGCAGCGACCAGGGGCCAAAGCGTGAGGCGGACGAATTTTTTCCGGTTGGGGACTACGGCAGGCTGGAGATGGTCGGGTTGTAGACGCTGGGCGCTAGCTGTTGCCAATTTCTATGGCTTCCTCCGCAAGCGACTCACTCTCACCACCGCGTCTCCCTTGAATTTCGTTTCGCGGCTCCCGGGTGTAGAGCGATTCCACGGGCATTTCGGCGGAGGTAGTTCGGAAATGTGAGATTACGGGAAATTTGCGTAGATGCAATACTTTTTTGGGCCTAGATGAAAGAATTCTGGCAGGGAATCTAGTCGCGGACTCCTCGTCCTTGGAGAGGATTATTCACCACAGAGGACACAGAGGGACACAGGGTTACTTCGTCCAGTCATGGCCGTCCACCATGCGGCTGATACCATCCCTCAGATGGAGGACATTGAAATTGATCAGCAGGCCCACTCGCATTCCGCTGAGGCGCAGGTAAGAGAGCAACTGTGCTTTGTGAAATAGGATGGATCGCCTCAGCCGACTTCACCTCCACGACTACTTGATGTGCAACAACTAAGTCGATGCGATACCCAGCTTCGAGTTTATGTCCTTCATAAACGACGGGCAGGGCTACTTGAGTACCCACGTGGAACCCTCGATTGCGAAGTTCGTGTGCGAGGCAGGCCTCGTAAGCGCTCTCTAGAAGTCCTGGCCCAAGAAGGGAGTGAACCTTCATGGCAGAGCTTACGACTGCTCCGGTGATTTCGTTTACGTGGAGAGGACGGGAAGGGGCCGCAGTGGCCATGCTCAGTGCATATCACATTCCCCCTGTGTTCCTCTGTGTCCCCTGTGGTGAATCCTTTATTTTGGTTTCAATTCGGGAAAGTCGCTCACCACAGGGTACACGGAGGAACACAGGGGGAAGACCCTCAGTTCACTCGTGCAGAGCCCGTTCCATCAAGCGCCCCGCTTAGACTTCAACTCCGCCAGCAGGTGCTCGATCCGGTCTTCCTTCTCGAGCGCAGCAAGACGGTCCTCCATGTTATCGGAGGCAATCTCGCCCTTGGCCTGGCTGACCGCTTCCGAGTGAGCTACTTTGCGCTTCATGCGATCAAAGGCTGCGGCCTTGGATCCGTCGCCCGAGGCCATGCGCACATCATTCGCCTTCCCTGCCGCCCGAGCGCGGCGATGCTGTGCGATCAGCACGTCAGCTTTCGCTTGCGCTTCGGTCAGCTTCTGCTCCAATTGCCGTAATGCGCTTTTCAAGTTTTCGACCTGCGCCTTCTGATCCGTCACTTGCTGTTGGAAGTTCTCGCTGAGCTCGCGGAAGCTTTCGACACGTTGCAGCGAGGCGCGCGCTAGGTCGTCCTCTTTTTTGTCGACGGCAAGTTCAGCCTTGCGCATCCATTCCGCCACTTTGCCTTCGTTCTCTTTCTGCTTTTTCTCCAGCAGATGCTGGTCGGCAATCGCGATGGCCACCTGAGTCTTCACCTGCAGCAGCTGATTCTGCATGTCGAGGATGACCTGCTTGATCATCTTTTCCGGATCTTCGGCCTTGTCGATCAGGTCATTTAGATTCGCTCTTACCAATGTGGAAACACGCTCTAATAATGCCATGGGGAACCTCTTTCTCTGCTTTTTAGCTTCTCGCTTCTAGCTGCTAGCTTCTAGCTCTTAGCCGTGGCCCGATCAGTTCGTTTCCTTATCAGTATTGTTCGATTTCATGATGGTCTCCTCTGCATGGCTTCATGGGACGAATGAATGGCTGCGCAGTCTGGACAAGCCGGTCCCTTTCGCTTCCACGAAGCGCCAATCGCCACGCCGATTGCGATTCCAACCGCCAGCCAGATGCCCACGTTGCCGGCAATCACGCCGAAGACAGCTCCCAGCACGGCACCCAGGGCCATTCCTAC
>QHZX01000045.1:0-395 GCA_003224835.1 Acidobacteriota bacterium
TACCAGTTAGGCGTCGAGGCCCACCCACTTTTCCTTAGCATCCATGAGGCATACGGATCTTTGAAACGATTGACGATGTAACCGAGAACATCATTGTCTTGCGCAAGAAAGTACGGCCATTCGTTATCGCCACGTCGCGAAGTCGTCCCATCGGGAAGATTTTTGAATAAGTAGGTATCGGCGTAATGCGAATATGCAGTGAAACGGCGCGCCGGATCATCGCCGCTGGTGGTGCGGCGAAGCTCGGCCAATAACGCCATCGGCAGGTAGGTGATTCGCATGTAATCCATCGACTCGTGATACCCACCTTCGGGAGTGATGAACTGGCTGATGTCTAACACGTTATCTAGCGAACGACGAGCCCGCTCTCGCAGAGGGGCGGCCCGATTCTCGGT
>QHZX01000045.1:413-4023 GCA_003224835.1 Acidobacteriota bacterium
AGCGACGGGTCTTCAAGCGAGTTGTCTTGAAGCATGCGGTCGGCAGCGTTCAACAACTCACCTGCAATGCGATCTTTCAAGGCCGGATCGAAATCCTTATGGTTGTAAAGCCAATCGAACGCCAGCGACCAACGAATGTAATCCATGTAGGTGCGCGAGCCTGTTTTTTCCGGCGGGTGCGTTCGCCTCATTTCATCAATCGCACGCTGCGCGAAGGAATCGTCGCCCGTAATTAAATAGGTAAGCGCCCATCCTGCGATGTCGTCCGAAGGGCGAATGCCGGCGGCGTATCTGGCGCGCAGAATCGTTAAACCGGTGAAAGGATCGTCTTTCCCGATTAAGAGCCGCGGCCTTGTGACTTGCTGCTGGGCAGAGAGGGTTGTGCTGCCGAAAAGAATCAGGGTGGAAGCCGCGATTAATTGAATTGAGGAAATTAATTTGAAGAAAAACAAATGTTTTGATTTCCGGAGAATTCGACGCTCGGTCATAGGACGGAAATTATAGGATGCCATGTCAACTGCGAAAATTCTCGCGGACTCTGGCGACTGGAACCGAACTCAACTAGACTACGCGACCATGAGCATCCGATTGGGCTTGATCGGTTGTGGCGAACATTCAGAATTCGGGCATGCCATTCCGCTGGCGCGCTATGCGGCGACTTACCCGGAAACGATTGTCCTGGCCGCAGCCTGTGATCTTCGTGCAGAGCGGGCGGAGATGTTTTGCCAAAAATATGGCTTTGCACGTGCATACCAGAGTTCAGACGAAATGCTGGAGAGAGAAAAGCTTGATGCGTGTATTGCTGTTGTACCGGTCGAGCATATCCCGGAAATTGGCATAAAACTATTGCAGGCGAATATGCCTTGCGTTCTAGAGAAGCCGTTGGGGGTGAGCGTCGCTGATGTGCGGCAGCTGCTTGAGGCTGCTAAGAAGACACGCACGACCAACATGGTTTCTGTAAATCGTCGGTTCATGCCATTTCTTAATCGCGGGATGAAGTGGGCCGAGGCTGCTGGCAAAGTTCACTATGTGTATTGCGCGATGCTCCGCCACGCTCGCCGTGAACCGGAGTTTCTCCGATTCACAGCAATTCATGCCCTGGACACGATGCGTTTCATCGGAGGGGAAATCAGAGCATCGGAAATTCGCAGCGTAGGTCTAGCGCCATCGCGCTGGTACGACATCCATCTTCAGTTCGAGAACGGGGTGCAAGGCCGGATCGATGTGCTGCCCACAGCGGGCATGGCGGAAGAGAGATATGAACTTTTCGGACACGATTTCCGGGTTGTGATCACCAGCCCATTCGGCCCTCAGCGCTCGTTGCGCTGCTACCGCGAAAACCGATTAGTGCTGGAAGAGATGGCGGGAAACGAAACTCCAGAAGATGTGATTCAAGGTTTCTATGGAGAAGTCAGTGAACTTGTTCAAGCCTTGAGCAACGGACGGCGACCAAAGCCGTCAATCGAGGATATTTTTCCGTCAATAGAGTTGTGCTTTCAACTGGCGGACCGCGCCGAGAAGAAGAACGCCTAAAACCATCTCATCACACTTAATCGAGTGGCGGAGATATTCGGGAGATCACGAGTTTGGCGGAGAGTTCATCAACACTCAGACCAGAACGACGTCAATGTCTTTTTTGCGCAACGCATCCGTAAATTCCTCAGGCGCGTGCGTATCGGTAATCAATCGGTGGACATTCTCAATTGGTCCGATGCGGAAAAGACTGCGACGTCCAAGCTTCGTCGAATCTGCCACCACTGTGACCTCTTTTGAAACTCCCATCATTTGCCCATTGAGTTGGGCCTCGAGCACATCGGCTGTAAAAGGTCCGTTGATGAGGTCAAAGCCATCCACTGCCAAAAACAGGCGATTGGCATGGAGATCGCGGAGCATGGCTTCTGCCTGCGGACCGACGAAAGAATAAGAAACCGTTCGCAGAAGACCACCGATCATGATTACGGAAATCTCCTGCGCATCCGCCAATTCGTTCGCAATATTGAGTGCGTTGGTCACCACTGTCAGGGACTTCAGTTTCTCCCTGATCAAAGCCTTGGCGACTTCAGCGGTGGTCGTCCCCGAATCAAGAATGATCGTCTCGCCCGGCTTCACCAATTGAGCGGCGGCTTGACCGATGCGCGCCTTTTCAGATCGGTGAATGGTGGCTTTGACTTTCAGCGGGTAGTCCTGCGTGGGTTCATACCGCACCGCGCCACCGTGGGAACGAAGCACCACCCCGTTCGAAGAAAGGGCATCGAGATCGCTTCGCGCGGTCACGGCTGAAACCGCAAATTTTTTGACTACGTCATGGACCGTCACCTGTCCGGTTCGTTCAACCAATTCCAGAATTTTGCGACGTCGTCCCTCGGCCAGGAGCCGCGTGTGGTTGTTGGAAGGTGGCATAAACACCCCGGAGTGTATTCGGTACTCACCCCGCGGTCAAACAAAAGCGCTTTCCATCCAGGGGAATGGCCTTACGTATACTTTCCTATTCTTTTACTTTCGGTTGCTTTTTTGCTTGCGAGTCGTTTCTTTTTCATGATACAAGTCCCGAGTTGCCCAATTCTGCTTACGCGACGGAGTCCCTATGAAGCAACGTCATTTCTTTGCCATGCTTGTGGTTATGGCCATCCTGCTGGTGTGCAGCAGTGTTTGTGTCTATGGTCAAGGCACTGATCTTGGCACCATCCGCGGGACTGTCACGGATTCCAGCGGAGCGGTAGTCCCGAATGCAAGCGTCACTATTCTGGATACTGGTACGGGTGCGACTCGCCATACAACGACGAACTCGCGAGGCGAATACCAGATGTTCGGTCTGCCTTCGGGGAACTACAAGGTTTCCGTCACTGTCGCCGGCATGGGCACAAGTGAGATCACCGGAATCACGCTGAACGGCAGCGACACAGTAAGTGCCAATACGGTGCTGAAGGTGGCATCGTCGGAGCAAACAATCGAAGTCAGCGCGGAAGCGCCCATCATCGATTCCGAAGATCAGACCATAAGCGATACCATCACCAGCCGTGCCGTGATTGATCTTCCACGCGACAGCCGGGATGTCTACTCATTCCTGTACCTCAATCCTAATATCACGCAAGGCGGCGCAGACGGATCCTTCAAATTCTTAGGAGCTCAGAGTTATGGGGCGAATTTTTCGCTGGATGGCCAACGATCAAATGGCGGAATTTTTGGCGAACCAACGGGTAGTCAGCCGTCTCTTGAAGCGGTCGGAGACATTAACGTTCTCTCGAATGACTTCAGCGCGGAATATGCCGGAATCGCCAACATCCGAGTCACCACAAAGCGCGGAGGCAATGGTTACCACGGTTCAGTGTTTTACAACAACAAGAACTCAGCGCTCGCAGCTTGGACCGTCGAAGACATTATCGGAAAATCCTCGTTCGCACCATCGCCCCTTGAACCCAAATTTCCCAATCCATTCTTTAACATCACGGACATTGGCGGATCAGTTGGTGGACCGCTCCCAGGTTTAAGAAAAACATGGTTCTTCGCTGCTTATGAAAGGAATTGGACCGTAGCGCCGGTCAATGTTTCTTCTACTACTCTTCCTCACCCGACATTGTTAGCTGGCGATTTCTCGCGAGTGGATCCGTCC
>QHZX01000046.1 GCA_003224835.1 Acidobacteriota bacterium
CCTATCATGCGCTCTTTCTCACCGCGCTTCGTGCTGGCCTGCGCCGCGGCGAGGTCGTCGCGTTGCAGTGGGGCGACATCCAGTTTGGCGCCGGAGAGCATGACTCGAATCGATACATCTTAGTGCAGCACAATTACGTCGGCCGTCAGTTCACCACACCTAAGAGCAAGAAGAGTCGCCGAGTGGATCTTTCTCGCCAGCTGCGGCGCGCGCTTCTGGAACTCAGGGATCAGCACCTGCTGAAGGCCTTCGCCGAGGGCAAGGCGAGCATCATCGACGATCTAGTCTTCCAATCCCCAGAAGGATCGGTCCTCGATCCGGACAACTTAATCAAGCGGTACTTCTTGCCAGCGATCGAACATGCCGGGCTGCGACGTTTTCGCTTTCACGATCTGCGCCACACCTTCGGGAGCCTGCTCATTCAAGGTGGCGCTTCGATAACTTACGTGAAGGAGCAGATGGGCCACAGCTCAATTCAAGTGACGGTCGATACCTATGGACACCTGATCCCAGGAGCCGACATCGCGTGGGTAGATCGCTTGGATACTGAAACAACTCCGCAACATAATGCAACCCAGGCGCAACCAGCCTTCGAGAGGCAAACCGAGGTCCCTACGGAAGTTCTTGATTCAATTGGTGGCGGCGGTTGGACTCGAACCAACGACCTACGGATTATGAGACCGTCGCTCTAGCCACCTGAGCTACACCGCCACATTCACGATTGTAAGGGAACGCAGAAAAACCGGGAAGGGCACGGCTTCAGCCGTGCTGCCATCATTACTTTAGGAACGCCGCTTCAGTCCGCCCTCCAGAATAAAATAATCCTGTGGAACGCAAAGTCTTCTGGATCGTATTCTCCGTCCTCGGAGTGCTCGCGGACATCGTGCTTCCACTCTGGTGGGCGCTGGCCGCTACAATCCCTATCGTATTTGCCAGTTGGTGGGTCGCTTATCGCAGCGATTGGTTCTGAGCAGCACACATGCGAAAGAGTTGTTTTCTTACTAAGATTGTTTAGCAATCCGATCTCTGATGCGATTCAGATCGCTCCAACTGTGACCCCGACTTGCCGTTACCCATCGATCTATAGTGCCGGATCGCTGCTCGTACAGCCCAAAGTTCCCGTTCAATCTTGTTCGCTTCCACAATAGTCCTCGAATTCATGAGCCGCTCATTCATGGCCTTTCTCTTGCTCTCTAGTTCTCCGAGGATTTTGTCGACAGGGTTCATTCGACCTTCTCGCCTCCTAGTAGGTGCGATGCCTTGCTCAGGGTACAAGGATGCCAATGAGCTGTAGCTTGCTCAGTACAGTCCCTTCTCACCCGCCGGCCTGGTCTTCCATCTGCGATGCACCCAAAGCCACTGCTCCGGATAGTGCCGCACATAATCTTCAATCACCTTCGTAAACTGTGCCGTGTTAGCAACAACATCTGCTCCGCCATTGCCGGTGCGAATTAACTCCACGGCGGGATCGAACCGCAACCGATACTTCTGCAGCACCGGGTCCCAAATAGTGAAACCCGGGACCACCGCCGCGTCGGTCTTGAGCGCCACTCGCGCCGCGCCACTGGCCGTGCATGCCTTGATCCCGAAAAAATCAACGAAGACGCCCTGACTGGCGATCATATTCGTGTCCATGAGCACGCCGACAGTTTCGCCCTTGCGCAGCGCGGCAATGAGTCCTCGCGCAAAATCTTTATCGACGGCTTTGTTTCCGTGCATGGTGCGATAAGCGCGCGCCATCCGGTCTAAATAAGGATTGTCCAGCGGCCGCATCACTATATTCAGAGGATATCCATAGATTGAGTGCGCAAAAGCGGAAAGCTCCCATGCGCCCAAATGACCCGTGAGAAAAAGAACGCCCTTGCCCCGTGCCAGGGCCCGCTCAAAATTCTCAAAGCCTTCGTACACCACAATTTTGCTGACGTTCTCGCGCGTGTATTTGGGAAATAAACAAACTTCGGCCACTTGACGGCCGAGCGATGTGAACACGCCGCGAAGAATTTTCTTTCGTTCGCCACGGCTCTTATCCGGAAATGCAAGCTCCAGATTCCGCAGGCCCACCCGCCGCAACTTTCTGTGCAGCAGATAAACCGTCCAGGCAATGGACATCCCTGCCGCGCGGGCCAGTGGTCGCGGCAACGAACCTACAAGTTTGAGCAGTCCCCAGGCGAGGGCGTATTCGAGTCGGTAGCGCAATCGCACGCTGACGGTAGCACCCGGCAAAATTTAATGTCAAATGTCGCTGTCAAAACAGTGTCAAATTTTAGCCGTCAGCTCTCAACCTCCATCAACTCCGCTCCTGAAGAAAAGCTGTCACTAAAAAATTGATGTCATTCCAAAAAAAAGTCCTTGTCATTCCGAAGACCTTCAGGTCTGAGGAACCTGCTTTTTCATTCGTGCTGACACAACATCAGGTTCCTCACCGCTAAAGCGGTTCGGAATGACAGTTGTTTTGGGGCGCGTGGGCGGGAGTTTAACCGGAAGCTGCAGCTGATAGATAAAATACAAAAAAATTAAAACAAGTCCTTGTCATTCCGAAGACCTTCAGGTCTGAGGAACCTGCTTTTTCCGCAAAGACGGAAAAGTCGTTTGCTCATGGCTATCTTGAATCCCGCTCTCGCCCTCCTTAGACTAAATACGTGCACGTCCATTCCCATGGAGCGAACGAGCGCACTTCCCAGGTACTCCGTGTATCGCTCATCGTTACCGCCGGCTACATCGGCCTGCTGGTCGTAGCCGGACTTCGCTCCCATTCCCTTGCCCTGCTCTCCGAGGCCGGACACAATCTCAGCGACTTTGTGGCCCTGCTGCTGTCGCTGGTTGCGGTGTACTTTCATTCCCGTCCGCCGAGCGCTACACATACCTACGGCTACCACCGTGCCGGCGTCCTCGCCGCACTGCTGAATGCGGCTGCCCTGGTGGGTATTTCGTTTTTGATTTTCTACGGAGCCGTTCGCCGCATCCAGCACCCACAGCCGGTGCACGCGGGCATGATGATGTGGGTCGCAGCCGCAGGCGTAATCATGAACGGCGCTATCGCGTTCATGCTCTACCGCACTCATCGCGACGTGAACATCCGCAGCGCCCTACTGCACGAAATCGGAGACACGATTTCAACCGCGGCAGTCATCATCGGCGGCTGGGCCATCCTGGCCACCGGGCAACTCTGGATTGACGCA
>QHZX01000047.1 GCA_003224835.1 Acidobacteriota bacterium
GGGACGCACTGCCGCCGACCACATTCGAGCGCTCTACGATCATGCCGGCTGCCGAATTTTCGACTATGCGTTGATTAACCGCACGCCTGCTTCTGCTGATCTGAAGGCAAAATACGCGCTCGAAGGCGCAACTCAAATAACAGCAGATTTGGAAGCGATCGAAGCCATGGCAGTCTGCCCGGTGCTTGGCGATTACCTGTTCGAGGATGTGGTCGCGCGACATAAT
>QHZX01000048.1:0-7110 GCA_003224835.1 Acidobacteriota bacterium
TGGTCATGGCATTGCAGTGGCCGATATCGACCGCTCGGTAAAGCCTGGGGACAACTTTTATGAATACTGCACTGGCGAGTGGATGAAGCGCACTGAAATTCCGCCTGATCGTGCAAGTGTCAGCGTATTTTCCACGCTCGCAGACATCAGCAACAAGCGAACAGCGGGGCTGATTGAAGAAATCGCGAAATCAAATGCCGCGAACGGTACGGGTACCCGCAAGATCGCCGATCTCTACAACGCCTACATGGAAGAGTCCGGAATCGAGGCCAAAGGTTTATCGCCGCTGAAGTCACATCTAGCAGCGATTGCCGCGATTCATGACAAGAAGGAGTTGGCGCGTGCGCTTGGCGAAAGCTTGCGTGCCGACGTCGATCCTCTCAACAACACCAATTTTCATACAGCGAACCTGTTCGGCTTGTGGGTGGCTCCGGACTTCAACGAATCTGAGCATTACACACCTTATTTACTGCAAGGCGGGCTGCAGTTGCCGGACCGCGAATACTACCTGAGTGACAGTGAGCGCATGCGCAATCTGCGCACGAAGTACCAGGCGCACGTTGCAGCCATGCTGAAGCTGGCGGGATTTACCGATGTCGACGCGCGAGCCAAACGCATCTTCGAACTGGAGCATGCAATCGCAGAAAAGCATTGGACGATCGAGGACGACCAGGACATCCAAAAGGTGAATAATCCGTGGAAGCGATCGGATTTCGCTGCGAAAGCGCCGGGGTTGGATTGGGCTGAATACTTCGCGGGCGCAGGTTTGGCCGGACAATCCAGGTTCATCGTTTGGCAACCCAGCGCATTTGTTGGCGAAGCTGCATTGGTCGATTCCACTTCGCTCGAGGGATGGAAGGATTGGCTCTCGTATCACCTGCTGGAAGCCTATGGTGGAGTTCTGCCGAAAGCGATAGCAGATGAGCGGTTCGCGTTCTTTGGAAAAGTACTGTCCGGCACGCCGGAGCAGCGCCCGCGGTGGCAGCGTGGAGTTGCGGTAGTGAACGGGCTTCTTGGTGACGAAGTTGGAAAAATCTATGCCCAACGTTATTTTCCGCCCGAAGCCAAAACGAGAGCGCAACAAATGGTTGCAAATATTGTTGCGGCCTTCCACAAACGCATCAACGCGATTGACTGGATGACACCTGCCACGAAAGCGGAGGCGCAAGCTAAGCTCGAATCGCTCTATGTTGGGATCGGGTATCCGGAAACCTGGCACGATTATTCAGGCCTCGAAATCAAACGGGATGACGCGTTCGGAAATCTTTGGCGCAGCAACCTGTTTGAGTATCACCGAGAAGTTGGGCGTATTGGCAAAACGGTAGACCGGCACGAGTGGTCGATGACGCCGCAAACAGTTAACGCGGTAAATCTGCCGCTGCAGAACGCGCTGAACTTTCCTGCCGCCATATTGCAACCTCCGTTCTTCGATCCGGACGCGCCGGATGCTGCGAATTATGGGGCGATTGGCGCGATCATTGGCCACGAAG
Source organism: Acidobacteriota bacterium (assembly GCA_003224835.1). Lineage (GTDB taxonomy): Bacteria > Acidobacteriota > Terriglobia > Terriglobales > Acidobacteriaceae > Gp1-AA145. The sequence goes on from QHZX01000048.1 coordinate 1,491, forward strand.
TCAGCCACACTTTCGACTCAGAAGGAAGCGCCTTTGATGCCAAAGGAGCCTTGCGTAACTGGTGGACTCCGGCGGACCTCGATCACTTCAATGCTGCGACAGCGAAATTAGCCGCCCAGTACTCGAACTATCGTCCATTTCCGGATCTTTCGCTCAATGGCAAACAAACGCTGCCTGAGAATATTGCCGACCTGGGCGGTATTGCTGCCGCCTACGACGGTTATGTTGCAGGCTTGGGCGGCAAGACTGCGCCAGTGCAGGATGGCTTTTCCGGTAGCCAGCAGTTCTTCATTGCTTATGGGCAGGCGCACAAGACCAAGACGCGGGAAGAGGCTCTCCGGCAGCAGGTGCTGACAAACGAGCATTCTCCGGGCGAATATCGCGCTGATACCGTGCGCAATATCGATCCCTGGTACGAGCAATTCGAGGTCAAGCCCGGCGAAAAACTTTATCTCTCTCCGGAGGATCGGGTGCGTATCTGGTAAGCACGTCTGAATAACCATTACGCAACTTTTACAGATTTGCGGGTTAGTAGCTTTGTACGGTGACTTCACCGCACCTGTGTAACAAACCCAATACTTGAAAATCACGTATTGCGAAAATATCCTGAACATTCGGAGCATGCAGAAATGATTCGCAAGGCCATCAGAAGCATCGGAATCTCCGTGCTGTTGCTGTCGAGCATTAACTTGTTTGCTCAGAACCGCGGCGACGACCAGAAAAATCCTCAGGGAAACTACGAAGGAAACGAAAACATGGTCAACGCCGGCGGCAATTGGACCGCATATTCCGGCGAAGACCGGATGACCGCGGAAAAAAGATCCCGGTTTGAGCTGCCGGCAGATAATGCGTCCCGAAACGACCAAGGGGCTAAGGTCATTTTCTATTGCACTGATGGCAAGTTAAACCTGGCCGACTTTCATCCGGATATGCGTTTGGCTCGACCGAACTGGATTAGCGGCTGGACGGGAAGGCCGCAAATGCGCGTGACCGTTCGTGTGGATAAGGCTCACAGTTACCACAATTGGAATTGGGTCAACGGACATTTCCTGGCCATGGATAAGGGCACGGCTCGCGAGTTGATTGGGGCACATTTGTTCCGTGTAGAGTTTCAAACTCCGCGCGGTCCGCAGATTGCTGAGTTCTCACCCGAAGGGTTGGATTTGAAATTAGTTTCGAAGTCGTGCGGGATGTCGCCGAAAAAACCGTAAGGCACTCCTTTCTATGATACGGGCGGGCGCCCGTATCTCCATCTATCGGCTTCTCCATACGATTTGTGCCCCGCTCGTTTCACCCATTTTCAACTCCAATGCGAGATAATCAATAGTTCCCGCGGAGATTATCAGTCTGAGGTGGTCAGATGGCGACCGTGACTTCCCTTCCCGGCATTTCGCATTCACCATTAACCCGAGAAGAGCTCTCTAAAATTCACGCTTACTGGCGGGCGTCTATTTGTACGCAAATCCACTTCTGCGAGAGCCCCTAAAGTTAGAGCACGTTAAGCCTCGTCTGCTCGGGCACTTCGGCACCACGCCGGGACTGAATTTCATTTATGTACATTTCAATCGCATCATCAAAAAGTATGACCTGAACACGATTTACATTTGCGGACCGGGTCATGGCGGCCCGGGCATGGTCGCGAATTCATACCTTGAGGGCACTTATACCGAACTTTATCCCAAAATTCGCGAGAATGAAGAAGGCATGCAGCGGCTGTTCAAGCAATTCTCATTTCCCGGTGGAATTCCCAGCCACGACGCGCCTGAGACACCCGGCTCGATCCACGAAGGCGGCGAGCTGGGGTATTCACTAAGCCATGCTGCTGGCGCCGCATTCGATAATCCGGATCTGTTGGTTTGTTGCGTCGTGGGCGATGGTGAGGCCGAGACCGGGCCGCTCGCAACCGGATGGCACATCAACAAATTTATAAATCCTCGGCGCGATGGCGCAGTGCTGCCGATCCTGCATTTGAATGAATACAAGATTGCGAATCCAACCGTGTTGGGGCGCATGGGCAACGAGCAGTTGACCAAGCTGTTCACCGGCTATGGTTGGAAACCGTACTTCGTTGAAGGCCAAGAACCGGAGCACATGCACCAACTCATGGCGGCAACCGTGATGCGATCGCCAAAAGGCTGGACGGGGCCAAAGATGGTCGATGGCAAACAGATTGAAGGAACGTGGCGCGCGCACCAGGTTCCTGTTGCCGATCTGCAACAAAAGCCTGCGCATTTGAAAATCCTGGAAGACTGGATGCGCAGCTACCGGCCAGAAGAATTGTTTGACGAGAGCGGCAAATTAATTGCAGAGCTCGGTGACCTGGCGCCGAAAGGTAATCGGCGCATGAGCGCGAACCCACATGCCAATGGCGGATTGTTGCTGCGCGATCTTGTAATGCCGGACTTTCGCAAGTACGCCGTGCGAGTTCCGAAACCCGGAACCGTGGAAGTGGAATCCACACGCGTGCTCGGCGCGTTTCTGCGTGACGTGATGAAGCTGAATCTGGAGTCGAAGAATTTTCGAGTATTCGGACCAGATGAAACTGCGTCAAACCGGCTGGAATTGTTGTACGAAGCCTCGGACAAACTATGGCTGGAGCCCATTCTTTCGGTAGATGAAAACCTGTCGTCGGATGGGCGTGTTCTGGAAATTTTGAGCGAGCACATGTGCCAGGGATGGCTGGAGGGATACCTTCTGACCGGACGGCACGGATTTTTCTCCTGCTATGAGGCCTTCATTCATATCATCGACTCAATGTTCAATCAGCACGCGAAATGGCTAAAGGTCACGCGCGATATCGAATGGCGCCGTCCGATTGCGTCGCTGAACTATCTGCTCACTTCTCACGTCTGGCGACAGGACCACAATGGTTTCACCCATCAGGACCCGGGGTTCATCGATCACGTGGTCAACAAGAAAGCTGACGTGGTGCGCGTGTATCTGCCTCCCGACGCGAATTGTCTGCTTTCCGTAGCTGACCATTGCTTGCGCAGCCGCCATTACGTGAACGTGATCGTGGCCGGCAAACAACCAGAGTTGCAGTGGCTCGATATGGAAGCGGCAATCGAGCATTGCACCAACGGCATTGGCATTTGGGATTGGGCCAGCAGCGACGATGACTCTGAACCCGATGTGGTCATGGCGTGCGCCGGAGACGTACCCACGCTTGAAACTTTGGCTGCGGTGGACTTGCTGCGACATCACTTTCCCGATCTCAAGATTCGCGTTATTAACATTGTTGATCTGATGACCATTCAACCTTCCAGCGAGCATCCTCATGGACTTTCAGACAGCGACTTCGACTCGCTGTTCACGGTCGATAAGCCGGTCATCTTTGCTTATCACGGATATCCGTGGCTGATTCACCGGCTGACTTATCGGCGTCATAATCATGACAATTTTCACGTGCGCGGCTACAAAGAAGAAGGCACGACTACGACTCCGTTTGACATGACGGTGATGAATGATTTGGATCGCTTCCATTTGGCGGGCGACGTCGTGGACCGCGTTCCAAAACTGGCGCGAGTGGGCGGACACTTCAAACAATTTCTCCGCAACAAGCTGATTGAGCATAAACAATTTATTCATGAACACGGGATCGACATGCCGGAGATCCTGAATTGGAAATGGCAACAATGAGACGGGTTCGGCTTTTTTTAACACAAGCATCCGCCACGAAGATCACAACATACACAAAGGAAAATCACACCTAACCGGAAGAATTCGCCTTCCGGCGTATAAGGAAGCCTGCCCTGAGCGAAGTCGCAGGTTGTGCTTCGAGGTCAATGACTTTGCACTCTGAAGATTCTGGTTCTTAACTCCGGATCGAGCACTCAGAAAAGCGCTTTGTTTGAACTTGCGTCCGATTCTTCTGGGGAACCTGTACAGCCACTGTGGGAAGGCAAGCTGGAGTGGGAGGGTGATAAGGAAAAAGTCACAGTCCGGAATGCCGGTGGAAAGGAGTTTAAGGAAGAAGCAGTAGTTAAAGAGGTTGATCGCAAAACGTCGGTAGAGAAGATGCTGCAGAAACTCTGGCAGACGCCAACTCAAATCATTGGCGACCGTTCAGAAATCGCGCTTATAGGACACCGCATTGTCCACGGCGGGCCCAAACTCAGCCAACCTACGATTGTGACTTCCCAGGTTAAGCAAGCCATTTCGGATGTCTCCCTGATTGCGCCGTTGCACAATGTCGCTGGGATTCAAGGCATTGAACTTGCCGAGAAACTTTTCCCCAAACACCCGCAGATTGCCGTCTTCGATACTGGATTTCACCGCACGCTTCCGAAGTACGCAGCGGTTTATCCGGGACCATATCACTGGTTCGAACGTGGCATTCGGCGATATGGATTTCACGGCATCAATCATGAATATTGCTTACACCGGGCGGCACACATTCTGAAGCGCGAGATTACTTCCTTGAAGATCATCAGCTGCCACCTGGGAAACGGTTGCTCGCTGGCAGCTATCTCCGGGGGTAAGAGCGTCGACACCACAATGGGGTTTACGCCGCTCGATGGTTTAATGATGGGAACCCGTGGAGGCTCAATTGATCCTGGCATTTTGATCCATCTGATGCGGGTGGATGGCATTGGTCCAAAGGATCTGGATGACATTCTGAATCACGATTCGGGATTACTCGGAATTTCCGGCATTTCGAGCGACATGCGTACCGTGCTAACGGCTGCCGGTAAAGGCAATGAGCGCGCTAAACTTGCATTCAATATTTTTGTTCACCGGCTGCAAAGCGGAATTGCCGCTATGGCTGCATCACTTGGCGGGGTGGATGTGATCGTGTTCACTGCTGGGATCGGAGAAAACTCAGCGGAAGTTCGCGGGGCCGCGTGTGCCAAATTGATGTTTTTGGGAGTTGAACTCGATCAGGCAAATAATTCCTCCGCCAGGCCAGACGTTGACATCGCCACGCAGAATTCTGCCGTGCGCGTCCTCGTCATCCGAGCACAAGAAGATTGGTCCATTGCCCGTGAATGCGTGCGCTTAAGTTAGTATCCCCACCCTAGATCACTGCCTTCCAATCGTTCGAGGAACGCCTTCGCCAAATCGTGTTATAATGGCGAATAGAAGGCGAATCCACCCATGTCTTCTCTTCCCCTGCTTTCGGATAATGGCCCCCGACTCGTTGGTATTGCCCGGCTCGCGTCTCACGCTGAAACCGTTCGTCAAGGGCACGAAGTTGAATATTTCACTTTGCCTGTACGCTCGCTGTTAAATCGCTGCGTAAGCAGCCGGCAGATGCCCTTTACATGGACGATCAATCCTTATCGCGGATGCGAATTCGCCTGCAAATATTGCTACGCACGCTACACCCACGAGTTCATGGAAATGCGTAATGGCATTGACTTCGAGCAAAAAATTTATGCCAAGCAACACGCAGCTGATCTGCTACGGCAGGAAATCCGCAGAGTAAAACCGGGAGAGCAGATTGCGATCGGAACGGCGACGGATCCTTATCAGCCGATTGAGCGGAAGCTTGAGATCACGCGAGCAATACTCGAACAATTCGCGCAGCACGCGGGCTTGGAGCTGGGCATTGTGACTAAATCAGCTTTGGTAGCGCGGGACGTCGATTTGCTTAAGCAGATCTCGGAGCGGAATGAAA
>QHZX01000048.1:7145-8107 GCA_003224835.1 Acidobacteriota bacterium
CCTCGTCCTGATCTGCGGTTGGAAGCTTTGCGAAAACTGCGGGAAGCGGGTATTGGCGCAGGCGTAATCTGCGCTCCGGTGCTGCCTGGCATCACTGATTCACCGAAACACCTCGAAGCAGTTGTCCGAGGCGCGGCGGAGGCAAAGGCAAACTATGTCTACGCGAACCCATTGTTTCTTAAGCCGTGCTCAGCGGCGGTTTTTATGCCTTTCTTGCGGGAGAATTTTCCGCAGCTGGTGCCGGATTATGAGCAACGGTTTAAAGACCGTGCCTTTCTGCCGGCGGCCTACCGCAAAAGAATTTCGGAGCTGTTTGCGCGTCTACGCGAGAAATATGGAATCAGGAGAGACTCGGGTTGGAACAAGACTCTGCGAATGCCTCCGAAAGAGGAGCAAATGAGTTTGTTTGGATAGCGACCATTGATCGAATCATTAGTGGATTTTTTCCTGGCGCTCGAGCATGGTGATGAATTTCCGAATGTTCCGCGTACGAGTTTCTGGCTTCTTGGCAGTCTGGATTCGAAAAAGAATTGCATATCGATTGGCGCGGTCTAACTTCTCGAAAAATGCATTCGCCTGTGGGCTGGCGTTCAGCGTTGTGTGAAAATCGTCCGGCACGGCGGCACCGCTGGGTGAATCGTATGCCGAATCCCAGCGACCATTCCGCTTGGCTTGTTCAATAGCTTCATGCCCAGCGGGCGTCATGCGTCCGGCTTTAAGAAGCGCCAGCGCCTTTTCGCGATTGATCTTCGACCAGATGCTTTTCGGCGAGCGCGGACAGAATTTCTGCAGCCAACTTTGCTCGCTCTCGGGCCGCTTGTGGCCATCGATCCACCCGTAGCAGAGAGCAATTTCGAGGGCCTCAGCGTAGGTGACCGATCGCAGTCCTGAGTTCTTTTTAGCCAGTCGCAACCAGATGGCGCTGGACCTGTGATGGTTTTTCTCCAGCCATGCCGACCATG
>QHZX01000347.1 GCA_003224835.1 Acidobacteriota bacterium
CCGGAGAACTGGCGACAGTTACAGGAACGCCCTTCGATTTCCGCAAGCCCACCGCAGTCGGTTCAAGAATTGACAATGATAATGAACAACTGAAGAAAGGTCACGGCTACGATCACAACTGGGTACTCGACAGCAGCGGCAAGTTTTCAGAGGCGGCTGAAGTATATGAGCCAAGCAGCGGGCGCGTGCTGCAGGTTCTGACGGACCAACCCGGGGTGCAGTTCTACACCGGAAATTTCCTGGACGGGACCGTTAAAGGCAAAGACGGCAAAGCGTATCCGCATCGAGGCGCACTGTGCCTCGAAACCCAGCACTTTCCGGATTCACCGAATCACCCGAAGTTTCCTACAACCGAATTGAAAGCGGGACAGAAGTACCACACAGTGACCGTGTTTCGCTTCTCAGCCCGCTAGTGAGGGCTGAACGTGATCGAGTTTTTGGAGAACCGCAGAGTTGCCGAGCCAACATGCCAGGTTGTCTAAGTCTTCCTTGAAGCAGTTGCGCGAGGATGTGCTGGACGCCAACCTCGAATTGGTGCGGCGCGGCCTGGTGCTCTACACCTTTGGCAATGCCAGTGGCATTGATCGCGAAAAAGGCTTGGTCGTTATTAAGCCTAGCGGCGTTCCTTACAACAAGATGAAGCCCGAACACCTGGTCGTCAGCGATTTGAGCGGCAGAATTGTGGAAGGAAAACTTCGCCCATCTTCTGATCTTCCCACACACCTGGTCCTCTACAAGGCATTTTCGGATATTGGAGGAGTGGTACACACCCACTCCGAATATGCTACCGCCTGGGCCCAGGCCCGCCGCGAGATTCCATGTTTCGGAACTACGCACGCGGATTATTTCCACGGCCCTGTGCCAGTAACAGACTCGATGCCCGAGGACGAAATTGCAGGCGAATATGAAAAGAATACTGGCGATGCTATTATCCGGCGATTTCGGAACGGCGTCGCTGCTTCAACTCCTGGCGTTCTGGTGGCCAATCACGGCCCGTTCACTTGGGGTCCGGACGTGAAGACCGCGGCCCACAATGCAGCGGTACTAGAGTCCATTGCCAGGATGGCATTCTTTACGATTACGATCAACGCGGAAGCAAGCGCGATCGGTAAACCGCTGCACGACCGGCATTATCTTCGCAAGCACGGCAGTCAGGCCTATTACGGCCAGACAAAGGAACATAAATGAATCCGCTCTTTGCGATGTTCGTTACACAACGGCTGGTACATCTGTCGGGCGTGGATCTTGCGATTATTGCCTTCTACTTTGTTCTGGTGCTAGTGATTGGCTTCTATCTGAAGCGCTTTGCCAATACCGGCGAAGACTTCTTTCTGGCCGGGCGCGAAATGACAGCATGGGTCGCGGGGCTGGCATTTGTTTCCGCTAACCTGGGCTCGCTTGAATTACTGGGCTGGGCGGGTTCGGCGTATCAGTACGGGATTATGGCCGCGCACTGGTATTGGATTGGCGCCATTCCGGCCATGGTCTTTCTCGGCCTTGTGATGATGCCGTTCTATTACATTTCGAAGACCCACTCCGTTCCGGGATATCTGAAGCTCCGATACGGATCTGAGGCGAGCGGCTTGAGCGCGGTTACCTTTGCCGTCATGACGATTTTGATGTCGGGTGTGAACATGTACGCCATGGCAGTGGTCATGAAAGTTGTTCTCGGCTGGGATATCAATTTCAGCATCTGGGTTTCGTCGCTGACGGTTGGCGTTTACGTCGCGGCAGGAGGCTTGTTTTCGGCAATCTTCAACGAAGTCTTGCAGTTTTTTCTGATCTGGTTTGGCGCGTTGTTGATCCCCATTCTCGGAATGATCGAGACCGGCGGTTGGAGCGGCATGGTGGCGCGCATTCATCAGAATTTTCCCGGCCAGGATTTCACGCATATGTGGGCGCCGATGGGATCATTCGCGAACAACCCGATGGGCATTAACTGGATCGGTATCGTGTTTGGACTCGGTGCAGTGCAATCCATGGGTTACTGGACGACGGACTTTCTGGTGGTCCAACGCGTGCTTTCCGCGAAGGATATTCGTTCGGCGAAGATGGCGCCCATCCTTGGATCGTTCTTTAAAATGGCGGTGCCGCTGATTGTTATTCTTCCGGGCTTGCTAGGGCTAGCTGTTTTACCCATGCACCTGGTGCCGAATGCACCACACCTTGCTCCCGGACAGCACAGCTACAACGAGGTTCTGCCGTTGATGCTTGCACGGTATTGCGGGCCGGGTCTTTTGGGGCTCGGCATCACCGCCTTGGTTGCCGGGTTCATGGCCGGAATGGCGGGTAACGTGAGCGCATTCGCAACGGTTTGGACGTATGACATCTATCGCCCGTTTCTGAACAAGGCCGCGCCCGACAAACACTACGTCTCCATGGGGCGTTGGTGCACGTTGATTGGCCTGATCATCAGCATTGGGACGGCGTACCTGGTGATGGGCTTCGCCAGCATCATGGATTACGTGCAGGCATTGTTCGGGTTCTTTATCGCGCCGTTGTTTGGCACGGTTCTTCTGGGGATGCTGTGGAAGCGGGTCACGCGCTGGGGTGGCTTCCTAGGATTGCTCGCAGGCACGGTTTCATCAATTACGATGTTTCTACTGATGCAGAAGGTGGACCCCCAGCGGTGGGTGCCCATTTTTGCCCGCTCGCCTTTGGCAAAGGGACTCGCGCAAGATATGTATCAATCGCTGTGGTCTTGCGTTACTTGCGTTGTTGTAACTGTGCTCGTGACGCTGGTCACCAAGCCTAAGCCTGACGCCGAGTTGGTTGGACTGGTTTACAGTTTGACCCCGATCGCCAAGGAAGAGCACGCGAGCTGGCTGCATCGTCCGCTGGTGTGGGGGATATTGGCACTCGTAGCTTTGGTAATTCTGCAAATCATTTTCTGGTGAGACTTATGTCAGAAAAACATCACATTATCCCCGTTTGGTTTCCGCCCTATACCGTGCTGGCCGAATTGCATGCTCCAGTCTGGTGGGGCGGACTGTTGGCGGTGCTCGGAGTGATTTATTGCGCCATGTTTAGACCGGGAAAGACGTAGTTTCTTGCAAACGGGCGAAGGTGATATGCGCTAGAAGCCAGTAGCTGATTTCATTCAGGGGTATTATGGCAGCGAAGAAGATGACGATGGGGGTAATCGTTGGGAACCGAGGATTTTTCCCCGATCACCTCGCAAAAAGCGGTCGCGACGAAATGCTGCGAGTGCTCGAGTCGGCAGGCATGGATGTAGTGGCGCTAACTCCAGAGGAAAGTAAATATGGAGCAGTCGAGACCCGCGAGGAATCCAGGCGCTGTGCGGAGCTCTTCAAGAAAAATGCAGGTCGCATCGACGGCATTATTGTCACGCTGCCGAACTTCGGCGAAGAGCGCGCCATTGCCGATAGCTTGCGCTTAGCCGACCTTCGCGTCCCGGTGCTCATTCAGGCCACACCTGACGATCCTAAGAAAATGACTATTGCCTTCCGCCGCGATAGTTTCTGCGGCAAGATGTCGGCCTGCAATAATCTGCGGCAATACGGCATTCCATACTCGATTACTACTCTTCATACCGAGGCCCCTGATTCCCCAGAGTTTGCCAAAGACCTGCAATGGTTCGCCGCCGTTTGTCGCGTGGTCAATGGCTTTCGCAATCTCCGCGTCGGAGCAATTGGTGCACGGCCAGCGGCTTTTAACACCGTTCGGTACAGCGAAAAAATCCTGGAAGCGAATGGGATTTCCATCGAGACACTCGATCTTTCAGAAGTCCTCGGTAGCATTGATCGGATGAAAGACACCGATGATCATGCCCAGGCGAAGCTGGCATCCATCAAGAAGTATGTGGATTCGAAAGATGTGCCTGCCCCGTCTTTGATGAAAATGGCCAAGCTCGGCGCCGTCATCGATCAGTGGATGTCCAAGACAGAAGTGCAAATCAGCGCAGTTCAGTGCTGGACGTCACTAGAAGAAAATTTCGGTGTAGTGCCGTGCACGGTCATGAGTATGATGAGCGAGCAACTCCTTTCTAGTGCCTGCGAGGTCGATATCGCCGGTGTGCTGGGAATGCACGCCCTACAACTCGCGTCTGGCACTCCTTCCGCGCTGCTCGACTGGAATAATAATTACGGAGAGAATCCGGACAAAGCGGTTTGCTTCCATTGCGCCAATCTTCCCAAGCACTTTTTCCGTTCATTCAAAATGGATTTTCAGGAAATTATTGCTGGCACCGTAGGCAAAGCAAATACTTATGGCACCGTCGTTGGCTTAATCAAACCGGAGAAGATGAGTTTTGCGCGGTTCTCAACCAGCGACACCGAAGGCAAGATGCGCGGGTACGTCGGCGAAGGCCGCTTCACCGATGATCCTTTGAATACATTCGGAGGCGCGGGCGTAGTGGAGATTCCGAAAATGCAGAAGCTCCTGCACTACATCTGTGAAAACGGATTCGAGCACCATGTTGCGGCGAATCTTTCTTCCGTAGCTCCCGCGGTACACGAAGCAGCCACTCGCTACCTGGGCTGGGAGACATATTGGCACGACCGGCCTGACGGGGCCTGCTGATGGCAGTAGTTGCAGGCGTGGATTTCGGAACCCTGAGCGTTCGTGTTTCCATCGTCGACAGCGAACGTGGAATGATTGCTTCGGCGGTTTCGGAATATCCCCTCCATCGCAAGCGCGAAGATCCCGAATACGCGACCCAATCACATGACGATCACATGCACGCCTTGGCTGCTGCCACTCGCGAAGCGGTTAAGCAGGCAAGAATTTCGGGTGAGCAGATTGAAGCCATTGCCCTCGATACCACCGGCTCCTCGGTCATCCCAGTCGGCGAAGACCTTCGGCCTCTCGGCGAATACTATTTATGGTGCGATCACCGGGCAAAAGGTGAAGCCGAAGAGATCACCGCGGCTGCGCAACGCGAGAAACTAGAAGTTATCGAATGGTGTGGCGGCGTTTATTCGTCGGAATGGGGATTCTCGAAGCTGCTGCATTGGTTGCGTCACACTCCGGAGAAGCGGAAAGACTTTGTTTCTGCTTTCGAGCACTGCGACATGGTTGCGGCCACTCTGTGCGGCATCACCGATCCAAAAAAGGTCAAGCGCAGCATATGCGCCATGGGTCACAAGTGGCTGTGGAACGCCAAACTGGGCGGGCTCCCGTCCGACGGTTTCCTGACCAAAGTTGATCCTCTACTCGCGGGTGTGCGGGAAAAACTGCAAGGCGAGTACGCGACATCTGATCAAATTGCCGGACGATTGTCGCCATTCTGGGCCGAAAAGTTGGGTCTCAAGCCCGGCATCCCGATTCCGGTGGGCGCATTCGATGCGCACTGGGATGCAGTCGGCGCGGGCTGCCGCACCGATGACATGGTCAATGTGGTTGGGACATCCACGTGCATTATCGGCATTACCCCTTCGCCGAATCTGGTCCCAGGCGTTTGCGGCGTTGTGCAGGGAAGCGTTCATCCCCAGCGTACTGGAATCGAAGCCGGTCTCTCCGCGGTAGGCGATATTTTCAATGCTATCGCCGCGCGCGCCGGTGCTGATGTTGCGACGTTGAGTAAGGGACTGGAAAACTACCGCGCCGGACAGACTGGATTACTGCGGATGACCTGGGACAATGGTGATCGCACGGTATTGGTCAATCCTAACCTGCGCGGCATGACACTGGGCTGGAATCTGCAAAGCACGGCGCAAGACGAATTATTCGCCGCCATCGAAGGAACAGCGCTACATACACGCGTTATTTTCGATCGTATGGAGAGTAAAGGTGTTCGGGTTCAGCGCGTAATCAACGCCGGCGGGATTCCGCAGAAAAATGAAGTCTTGAACCGAGTGTACGCAAACGTGCTCGGGCGTCCGGTTCTAGTGCCGACGAAAAGCGTGACCAGCCTGGGTTCTGCGATTTTCGCATTTTTGGCGGCAGGCACTTTTAAAACCATCGAAGAAGCGCAAAATAAGATTTGCCCGCAGCACCGCGTCTTCGAGCCGGACGCTTCTGAGCGGCGCATCTATGACGATCTTTATCGCCTCTTTAGCCGCGTATACTTTGCATTCGGCGACAAACGATCCGAGATGGGCGATGTGCTTCCGACATTGATTCGCATTTCTTCCGACCGGCAGGCGGCGTCTCTGCAGGCATGAAACCAGTCCTCCCAATAATTGCTGTGGTGCTTTTGTTAGCGCTGCGATGTTTCAGCCAAATGACTCCGGCCCCTACCCCTCCCATGGGGTGGAACAGCTGGGATTCCTACGGGACCACCGTTCGCGAAGATCAAGTGAAGGCCAATGCCGATGTCATGGCGCGTGATCTCGCGATTCATGGATGGCAATACATTGTGGTGGACATTCAGTGGTATGAGCCGAACGCGCAGGGGCACGATTACGCACCCGGCGCGAAGCTAACGCTGGATCCATACGGTCGTCTGGTTCCGGCTGTGAATAGGTTCCCGTCATCGGCGAATGGGGCCGGGTTTAAGCCTCTCGCAGACTACGTGCATGGCAAAGGCCTGAAGTTCGGAATTCATATCATGCGGGGCATCCCTCGTGAGGCCGTTGAGCAAAATCTCCCGATTAAAGGCACCCAACATCACGCCTCTGATGTCGCTGACCGAGATAATCCTTGCCGCTGGAATTCGGATATGTGGGGCGTGGACACGACCAAGCCCGGCGCTCAAGCCTATTACGATTCCATAGCCCAGCTCTACGCCTCGTGGGGCGTCGATTTTATAAAGGCCGATGACATGGGCAGCCACCTTTATCAGCCGGCAGAAATAAGGGCGCTCGGATTGGCGATACGCAAAACCGGAAGGCCGATCGTCTTAAGCATTTCACCGGGGCCCGCGCCGCTTTCAGAAGCAGAATTTTTTGAAAAGTACGCGCATATGTGGCGCATCTCAGACGATTTCTGGGATAACTGGAAGCTGTTGAAGAAACAGTTTGACTACGCGCGGGATTGGGCCGAGTACGTTGGCAAGAACCATACCTGGCCGGATGCCGACATGCTTCCGCTTGGGCGTTTACGCGTCACCGCAAAGGAGGGTGGAGGCTCACCCTCAAAGTTCACCTCGGATGAACAGCAAACGTTGATGACGCTTTGGTGTATGTTCCGATCGCCGTTGATTTTTGGCGGCGACCTCCCTAGCAACGATGCCACAACTAATGCTCTGATTACCAACGACGAAGTTCTTGCTGTGGACCAGCACAGCGAGGCCAATCACCAGTCGTTTGAAAGCGGGACAACTCGGGCCTGGACGGCGGACATTCCCGGCGGCAAAGATCATTACGTAGCCGTATTCAACTTGGCAGACACTTCCACGAGCGTAGACCTGCCGTTCAGCCAGATTGGGATCAATGCCGGTTCGGCAGGGATTCGCGATCTGTGGGCCAAAACCTCATTGGGCAAAAAAACTGGCTTGCAGCTTCAGCTTCGCCCACATGCCAGCATTCTCTACCGCGTTAATGTCCCGCCGGATGATCAGCTTAGTGAGAAGTAGTAAGCGTCTTTAGAAATTGGTAATAGAAGTCTACCCCTTTGTAAAAAGATTCCACAGGAACTCTCTCATCCCGGCCGTGTTCGCGGTGATCATTGCGTTCGGCTTCGACTCCCGATACTCCATACGTAGGAAGACCCGCATTCATGGTGTACACGCCATCGGAAGCGCCCGTCGCCATCGTCGGGAAAACCGGAATACCTGGCCACATCTTCGCGGCGACGCTCGTGATTGCGTCAAAAACATCCGGCCGAGGAGGCGGTGGCGCGAATGAACGCTGATCGGGAATGCTCTCAAGAATTTCCCCGGCATTCGTTACATAACGAATTTGGAGCTTTGGATCGGCAAATACTTTCGCCAGCTCTTCCCGAATTTCGTGCTTGGAATGCCCCGGTAGAATCCGGCAATTTACGACGGCTTCGGCACGGCCTGGCAGCGCATTGTTAGCGTGGCCGCCTGAAAGCCGCGTCGCCACGCAGGTTGTGTGCAGTTTGGAATTATCAGTCGGATCCTGCGAAACACGACTGATGGCGTCAACGTCGGGCGGTGTGCGCAGAATCGACTGCAGGTCAGCAGCATGTTGCCCGCTTTCCACCTTGGCCAGGTGCTCGTAATAAACCCGGGTAACGCTGTTCAACTCGAAGGAAAATTTGTGTTGCTCCAGGTTGATTAGCGCATGTGAGAGTTCGTAAATGGCATTGTCCGGTCGCGGCAGTGAGCTGTGCCCTCCAGGATTGGTGGCTACAACCTGATAATCGGAATAAAGCTTCTCGGTCGCGTCAACCGTCAGTGCGACCGCCCTTCCGTGATCCATTTGCACTTCGCCGCCATCATGATTCAATACGAACTCGGCATCAATCAGATCACGCTTATTTTTCAGCAGCCAATCGACTCCATTTGATTTGCCGCCCTCCTCATCTGCAGTCATGGCAAGAATAATGTCGCGGTCGGGCACGAATCCTTCCTGCTTGAATCTGATCAGGGTGGTAGCCATGATCGCGTCGCCATCCTTCATATCTTCGGTGCCGCGGCCATAAAAGTAGCCGTCTTTTTCAAGGAATTGAAACGGGTCCGTGCTCCAGTCTTCGCGGCGCGCTTCGACCACATCGACATGCCCGATCAGCAGGACCGGCTTGTGCTTCCCGGATCCGTGCAGGCGGACGACTACATTCTTCTTGCGATCGTTTGGTCCACCGATGTAAATGTCTTTATCCGGAAAGCCGGCCGCACGAAATCGCTGCGCCATGGCCTCAGATGCGGTGGTCACATTACCGACAGAATCCGTGGTGTTGATCTCAATCAATTGCTTGAAAATGTCATGGGCCAGCTGCTTAGTGGAGTTGTCAATCTGGGCGTTCGAATTTGGAACAAGCATCACGGCGAAAAGCAGCAACCGAACTTGGTTCAAGTATTCCTCCGTTGGAAATATGTTTAGGACACCGCCTGTGCCCACTTCCTACAAACGGAAGATTTTACTCGCAACTGGCATAACTTCGCCTCAAAGACAGAAACAGGGGTCCGGAATTTTGTACTGTTAACAAATCGGCTTTAGGCTATTTCTTCTAGAGGGTATTCAAAACAAGCTCCAGCCCTAAGCTATTCGCCTTATAAAAATGCACCAGAATGAACTTATTATTCATGTGTTTTGCATATTCTTGTTGAATGTAAGTAGTAGCATCCCTACTATCCAAAGCGACTTAGCTGCTTTTCGCGGCGACCTCAAAAAATTGCTGGAGATGTTGAAATGAATGTTGGAAAGTTCCTAGCCGCAGTGTGTCTGTGCGCCGTCTTTGCGCTGCCCGCAACCGCGGGTGTTACCGTTAGCTCACCTTCCAGCGGCAGCACATTGGGCTCACCGGTTCACTTCGTTGCAAAAGCCAGTTCGTCATGCGCGAAAGGCGTTGCGGCCATGGGAATCTACCCCGCTCCCGGAGTGCTGGCATACAAGGTGAATGGCTCAAGCATGGATACGAGCCTCAGTATGAGTAATGGCAGTTACAATGTCGCGGTTCAGGAATGGGACAATTGTGGTTCATCTTCAAAGGTGTATCTCGCGCTGACCGTGGGCAGTTCTTCAGGTACGGGAAAGGTGTTTTCAAACCTGCAGAAGAGCGGCGGCTGGACCGGTTACGCACTGCTGCCCCCGGCCTTTGGCATCTGTTCGAGCTGCACTCCGACTGGTTCGAAGGCAAAATGGTCTTGGACCCAAGGCGTCTCTTCTCCCTCGATGGACGGCATCTCAACGAAATCCAGCTACAACGGCGGAACCACCCAATGGGCAGATATCCTCTGGAACAACCACCTGATCGGCGATTTCTCTTCGCAAGGGCTTCCTGACATCAGCAAGACTCTGGCTCCGTCGCTCCATAACTTCACCTATGACGTTTATTTCTGGGTGGGAAATATTAGCGACTCGCAGGCTCTCGAATTTGATATCAACCAATTCGTTAACGGAAAGTCCTATATTTGGGGTCACGAATGCCGGATTGCTGGCGGACATGAGTGGGACACATGGAGCAATCCTGGTCAACATTGGGTGAAGAGCGGCGTCGCATGCAATCCAATCAGCAATGCCTGGAACCACCTGACCATCAATGTGCAGCGCACATCGGATAACCATCTGCTCTTTCACACGATTACTCTTAACGGTAAGACTGCCACCCTTAACCGTTATGACACGCCGACCTCCACCACTTGGTACGGAATCACTGTCAATTATCAGATCGATAGCGATTTCTACAGGACGCCGTACTCGGTGTATTTAGACAAGTTCACCTTTACGGTTAAGTAATGACTATTTCTTTCAGTAAAAAGCACGTCCGTCTGGACGTGCTTTTTTAATGCCACGCGCGATCTATAAAGATGACTTCAGTCGGGCAATCCGACACGTCGCACGATTTCGTGAAAGCGGGGATCGTGACGCAAGGGCTCGAACCTACGGCCCGGGACCTTCAGATAAGTAAGTTCAGGGTCACGCTCCTGATAAGCCCTGTTCAGCCAAGCGAAGGCTTCGTCCAACTCGCCCAACGCGCCGTAAAGAATTGCGATTGAACCCGATGGTACAAGGCCCGGTTCATGCAGCTGTTTTAGCTGAATCAGTATCTTCCGTGCTTCCGATTGTTTGCCGGTTACAGCATAGGCGAAACCAAGATCCAGCATGCGATCCATATCGTCGGTTCCGGAGAGTTCTACAGCCAGATGGAACTCCTTTATCGCCTCCTGGTGCTTACCGAGATTCAGATATGCCCAGCCAAGTGTCTGGTGAGCCGGCGCAAAATGCGAATCTAGTTCCAATGTTTTCTGCACTTGATCCTGAGCTTCGCTAAGACGGCCAGCCACCAGCAACCTACCAGCTAAGGCGTTGTTTACCGGCAAAGATAAAGGATCAAGGTCCCGAGCGCGCTTTTCCTCGGCAATCCCGTCTTGAATTCTTCCTACATAAGTTAGATAACCGGCGTACCAGTGGTGGGCACGAGCATCGCCCGGAGCTAATTCCAGCGCACGCTTATATTCCCGTTCGGCTCTTGCCCAATCCCACTCGTGGGTTTCGGCAATAAATGCCAGAGATGCGTGAGCTTCCGCGAGAGTGTCATCCAACTCGACAGCCTTCAAGGCTGCGGCCTTCGCTCGCGACAGTGTATCTTTCGACGGCAGACCACCGCGAAATCCCAGTAGAGCGTAGGCGTCGGCAAGACCGCTGTACGCCAAAGAGTAGCTCGGATCTTTGGCGACCGCCTTTTGGAAATAACCGATGCTCTTGCTCAAAGAATCTTCGGTCCGCTGATTAAAGTAAAACCGTCCTTTTAGGTAATCCTCATGAGCATCGGGATCGACCGTTTGGGAGGCTGTTAAATTTTTCCGCTCGCCAGGGGCGAGGCCTATCGCGATCTGATAGACGATACTCCTGGCGACTTCGTCCTGTATGGCGAGGACGTTTCGATATTCTCGTTGGTATTCTTCCGCCCAAATATGCTCGTCGTTGGCGGCACGTATCAATTGTGCGTGCACACGGATCTGATTGCCCTCCCGTATTACCGATCCTTCGACAATTGCGTCCACTCCAAGAGTTTTTGCAATCTCTGGGACTGAGAGCTGGGTGTTCTTGAAGTGCATCGCCGAAGTGCGAGAGATAACGCGCAGGCCATGGATTTTGGCGAGCTTTCCGATGAGTTCCTCGGTCATGCCATCGGCAAAATATTCCTGCGATGGGTCACCACTTAGATTTTGCAGCGGAAGCACCGCTAGGGAACGAATCACCTCTGCCGCAGGAGGTGCCGGAGGTTGATGCCAATGACGCCAACCTGCAATCACAACGGCCAAGGTGAACAATACCAGTCCAGCCCTGAGCCACAAGCTGCGATCACAAAATACTGGTACCACCGGCGCAGCCGACGGACTCACACCCGAAGCTTCACTGCGGGAATTTACGCCATTCACTGGCGCAACGAAGCGGTAGCCTCTGCGGGCCAGCGTCTCAATGTAGCGTGGATGATCAGCGGAGTCGTTTAGCGCTGCCCGTAGGCGTTTCACTGCTGCATTAAGGCTGTGCTCGAAATCGACAAAAGTGTCTTGCCTCCAGAGCTCTTTCTGCAAGTCTTCGCGCGTTACCAGGTCTCCCGGTCGTTCGAGCAGGATTTTCAGGATTGCAAGGGGCTGACCCTCCAAGTGGACACGTATGCCTTGCCTGCGCAATTCCCCAGAATAGGGCTCGAACTCGTACGATCCAAAGCGAACGAGAGACTTGACTGGAGGGGCCAACGTTATCAGAACTCCTGGTGCGGCCCAGTATATCCCGAGTTTGGAGAGCCGCAGCAGGCATGTCACCGCACCTCCGAAACGCCCAACTGCCAGGGGTTTCCCATGTCACCTACGTTTCACATGGCTTGCATTGACGGTAAGCCACGTCTGGCTGATTCTAGCCTCCGCAATTCCAGGAGGAGCTATGTGGCACTCAATCGCGTTACGATCTCACTCACGTTTCGGGCGATTCGCCTTTCTGATTGTCCTGATCTTTCCACTTTCGGCCACGGCAGGGACCTGGCAATTGCAGGTGGGCGCTCAGAGCGACAAAACACATCAGGCGCTCGCCTTTTTGCCTAACGAAATATGGATTCACTCCGGGGACAGTATCACCTGGACATTTGCAGCTAACGAGATACACACCGTCACTTTTCTGATGCCGTCGCAACTGCGTCCATCTCGCCTCAGCGGTTGCCCTGGGGCCGCGGCGCCAGACGGCAGAACGGCCGATTTTTCCTTTTATGACACGACCACCTGTGTGAACAGCGGAGTGGTGTCGAACAACAGCACGTTGCCGACTGCACCCACCTATACGGTGATTTTCCCCCTGATCGGCAATTTCAAGCTCGTTTGTCTGGCTCACCCCAATATGACGGCCACCATCCATGTGCTGGATTTGTCCGCGTCGCTACCTCATGATCAGAGTTTTTATAATAAACAGGCCGACCAACAACGCGATGATCTGCTTTCCGATGAAGCGCAGTCCGAACACAACCATCATTCCGCAAATGCCGTAATTGCAGGAATAGGGCATGTAGTGGGAAATGGCGGCGGAACTCAAACTGTCTCGACGATGCGCTTCATGGATGCGACCAAAGTGATCCATGTTGGCGAGACGGTGGAGTGGACGAGCGAAGAGGCCGTCACCAGCCATACCATCACGTTTGGGCCAGAGCCCGGCCTGACTCAGCAGATTCCGCCATCTGCGAACGTGACCGTAGATACTGACGGTGCCCGCCACGCCGTCATCAGCTCTACTTCCGACATCGTGCACTCAGGATTTATTACCCAGTCACCCCAAGATCGTACCGGTCTGGCACAGGCCCCGTTGAGCGCGACGCGCTTCCGCGTGACCTTCACCCAGCCGGGCGTTTACCCTTACATATGCGTGCTGCACGATGAATTGGGAATGGTGGGGCAAGTTATCGTCCTCCCATAGCCGAGCCCTAAAATGCGTGTGTTAGCCCTTAAGAAAAGTGAGATGGCGCTGCAATAACGGCAGCGCCATTGCCATTTCCGGGCGGAAGGAGCGGCCTGCCGGGCAGCGGTGTGCCCGCTCTTGCCATCGAAGAATATAATTGTGGTGGTGGTTTCTATGCGGTCGCGCCTGGGCTTTTTTCTGTTCTCGATCTGTCTGTTAAGCGCGGTGTCCAGCGCCGACGACAAATCTTCTTCCCAACTCAGCGAACAACACCGAATAGATTTGATCCGTACTTTCAACTCCGATTTGGTTTTCATCCGAACCCAATTCCCCATGGGCAAAGTTGGGCTCACTATTAAAGACGGCAAGATTTCACCCGATACCCAAAAGTTGAACGAACTGCTTGCTATATGGGGACCGTCGGTCAAACCAGGTGATCGGGCGATGATCACGCGCTTCGATCTTAAAAATGATCGTATGCATTTCGAGATCAATGGTGGCCCGGTCAAGAAAACCAAGTGGTACCAACACATCCAAGTTGGGGTAAATGGGGCGGGAGGAACTCCGGGTGGAACGCCAGACCCGATCAATAACCCGCGTGGTTCTTACGTCGATGTGGTTTTCGATCACCACGTTCCCGATCTCACAGTGGAGCAGGTTAAGCAGATGTTGTGGCCGGTATTCGATTTTGACTCCAAATCGCCGGTTGAGGCGTATCTCGAGTCGGTGCCCCCGAAGGTCAAAGAGGCAATAAAGAATCACCAGGTATTGGTAGGTATGAATCGTGAAATGGTGATTTATTCCAAAGGCCGTCCACCGAAAAAGATACGCGAGAAAGATGGTCAGACCGACTATGAAGA